>CAYYEE010000032.1:0-18102 GCA_964470775.1 uncultured Planctomycetota bacterium
ACGCTCCGCGACGTCACGCCGGGCACGGAAGTCGAAATCCGCGCCGTCGTCGAGTCCGTCGGCGGTCCCAATCTCGGCATCTGCCTCGACACCGGACATCTCAACATCTCCGACAGCCGCCAGAGCCAGGGCGACTTCATCCGCGCCGCCGGCTCGCTGCTCACGGCTCTGCACATCGCCGACAACGAAGGCGAGAAAGACCAGCACATGATGCCGTTTGGCCGGGGAACCGTGCCCTGGGCCGATGTCATGGCCGCCCTCAAAGAGATCAACTACGCCGGCCTGTTCAACTACGAGATCCCCGGCGAAAGCCGCTGCCCCCTCGCGGCGCGGCTGGCCAAGATGGACTACATCAAGACGATCTACCCCATCCTGATGGAGATGCGTTGATGATCATCGTGGACACGGCGTTGCGGGAGCGGTCAGCGACCGCGGGCATCCAGGAGGCTTTGGACGCCCTGCCCGCCCAAGGCGGCATGGTCCTCATCCCCGCCGGGACCTACACGCTCAGACAGTCCGTGCGGCTCAGGCCCAACACGCGCCTCTGCGGCGAAGGCCCGGCCACGGTTCTGACCCGGCCCGCGCCCGTGTGGGGCCGGCTGCTGGAGCCGGTCATCAAGGGCCAGACCTCCGTGCGCATGGAGAACGCCTCCGCGCTCCAGCCCGGCGACCAGCTCCTGCTTAGGGACTTCACCCAGGGCGGTTGGCACTCGCGCTACCTGGTCGTGCGCCAGGTCAAAGGCGGCGCCGTAGAAGGCGAGATCATCTACGGCGACCTGGAGCGCAGTTATCTTTTGGAGAACGAGCCCTGGGCCGGCACGCATTTCCCCGCTCTCTGGGCGCACCAGGTCAACGACGTCACCATCGAGTCGCTCACCATCGACGGCGGGCCGCACGCCTATGACCCCGCGCGCATCGGCGATTTCGTGTGCTCCGCCGTCCACTGCCGCGACGTCATGCGCCTGCGCGTCAAAGACCTCACCATCCGGCGCTGGCCCTCCGACGGCGTCGGCGCCCAAGGCGGCAGCGCCCTGGTCACCGGGTGCGTCGTGGAGGACTGCCTCGGCTCCGGCCTGCACCCCGGCACCTGTATTGGCCAGAGCGTGTGGACCGGCAACATGTGCCGCGGCAACTGGAAGGGCCTGCTGTTCTGCGCGCGCGTGTGCAACACCATCGTGGCCAACAACGTGTTCCTCGCCAACAAGGAGCACGGCATCTGGGGGCTGGGCGACCCGGACAAGCACAACGTCGTCTCCGCCAACGTGTGCAGCGACAACGGCTGGTACGGCATCGAGGGCTTCAAGGCGTGGGGCAACGCCATCACCGGCAACGTCTGCCGCGGCAACAGCCAGGCCGCGCCCGGCGTCTACTCCGGCATCCACCTCGAACAGCACCGCGACAATCTCGTCGCCGGCAACGTCTGCGTAGACGACAAAGACCGCCCCACGCAGACGCGCGGCATCACCGCCATCAACCCCATCGGCCCCAACGTCATCGGCGACAACCACGCCGTCGAAGGCAGCGCCTACATGTCCACTTGGGTCGCCCAGGAACAGGCCCACGCGGCGTTCGAGGCGCGCAAGAAGGCGCGGGGAGGGGCGGGCTGACTGATCCGCCGTTCGCGGTTGCGGCGCCTGGCGCGAAGCTATAGAATGGGCGCTATGGAGAAGAAGCTGATATTGCGCGTGGATGAGAAGCTGGCGCGGAAGGCCAAGGCCGAAGCCCGGCGCAGAGGCAAGACCGTCTCGCAGATGGTGTCCGGCTACTTCCGCTCCTTGGATGCGGCTGGCGAGACCGGCGTTGATCTGCCACCGATCACGGCCGCCTTGGCCGGGATTCTGAAGGGGAAGTCCGTCAACGAGGAGGACTACAAATCCCACCTGCGGGAGAAGCACAGGTGAGGATTCTGGTGGACACGAACGTCGTGCTCGACCTGTTCCTTGCTCGTGAACCGTTCTTCGCCGGCGCCGCCAGACTCTTCGCCATGATTGAGAGGGGTGAGGTCGAGGCATATCTCTGCGCCGCGTCCGTGACCACCGTCGATTACCTGCTCCGTCGCTCGCTCGGCGCGTCTGAAGCGAAAAAGGCTCTTCGCCTCCTGATGCGGCTGTTCGGTGTTGCGCCCGTGAATCGCGCCGTCCTTGAGGCGGCGCTTGACAGCCGTGTTCGGGACTTTGAGGACGCGGTCATCGCCGAGTCGGCGAGGCTTGTGGACGCGGCTCAGATCGTCACACGCAACACCCGCGACTTCAGGGGCTCTCCCGTCGCGGCGCTGGAGCCCTCTAGGTTTCTTGCAAAGCAGCAGGACTGAGACACCGCAGAAGAACCGGGACAAGGCGGGGCGATGACACAAGAACCCCAATCCATCAACGCAATCGACACTCTCACGCGGCTCCTCGCATCGGCCCCGCCGAAGCTGAGCTTCGAGGCGTCGGGCATGGCGTTCGCCCCCTGGCGCCAGGCCCTCGCCGCCAAGCTCCGCGACATCAGCGGCCTCACGCGCATGGAAGCGTGGCGATGCGCGCTGGAGCCTTGGGAGGGGGAACCCGAGGACCGCGGCGCCTACACGCGCCAGCGCGTCACGATCCAGACCACCCCGGACTACCGCATGCCCATGTGGGTCCTGCGGCCTAAGGGGCCAGGGCCGTTCCGTCCGCTCATCGCGCTGCACGGCCACGGCGGCGGCATGAACGACGTCGCCGGCGTCGCGCCGCAACCACAGGACGCGGAGCGCATCAAGCGCATCAACTACGCCTACGCGGTCCAGGCGGTTGAACACGGCTATCTCGTCTTCGCGCCCAACAAGCGCGGCTTCGGCGAGCGGCTCACGGGCGGTCAGGACTGCAGAGCCCTCGCCGCGGCGGCGCTCTCGCTGGGCTTGAGCGTCATCGGCATGCACACGTGGGACAACCAGCGGCTGCTGGACTACGTGGCCACGCGGCCCGACGCCCGGCCCGGCCCGGCGTCGTGCATCGGCGTCTCCGGCGGCGGTGGGGGGACCCTGTGGCTGTCGGCCATGGACGAGCGCATCGGCGCCGCGGTCATCAGCGGCCACCTGGCCGCGTTCGACGGCAAGGGTCTCTTCGGCTGCGTGTGCAACGCCGCGCCTGGCCTGCTCACGTGGGCCGAGCGCGCCGACATCGCCGGCCTCATTGCCCCCCGGCCGCTGCTCATCGAGACAGGATCGCACGACGACAACTACAGCCGCGACCGCGCTCTGTTGGCTTTGGCCGCGTTGCGGCGCATCTACGAAGCCGCCGGCGCCGCCGACCGCCTGGACGCCGATCTGTTCGAGGGCGGGCACGAATGGTCTGGCCGCAAGGCGTGGGCATGATTGGAGCGCTGGACCGGCGGGGCGGGGGGGGTGAACCTCTAGAGCATCCGGCGGACGGCCTCCACCACCCGCTCTTCCGCTTCCGACGCGGAAGGCAGCGTGTCGTAGAACCGGCACGAATCCTGCGCCGCGCAGCCGCTGCCACGCGCCGGCCCCCACGCTATCCGGCGCCGCCACAACAGGGCAACACCGCAAAGCACCGCCTCAGTTCCGCGCGGGGGACGGTATCCGCACCCCATTCTGGCATCGCCTGGGCTGCGGGGGCACGGCATGGCGTGCCCCTACGGTATGCGAACCGCCCGAGACAGAGGCGCTGCACCGCAAATGCCCCGCTGCCTTGACCGGCCTTCCCAGCGGTGCTATTATGCGCCGGAATCCCTTTTGCGGCGGTCCTGGGCGCGTTGCGCCGGGGGGCGGCGCAGGGGCGCGTGGCGTTTGTCCCCGGGCGTTGAAGGAGCAATCATGCCGGAGAAGCAGACGATCTTGAGCGGGATGCGGCCCACCGGGCCGCTGCATCTTGGACACCTGGCCGGCGCGCTGGGCAACTGGAAGGCTTTGCAGGACGAGTACAACTGCTTCTACATGGTGGCCGATTGGCATGCCTTGATGAGCGAGTACCACAACAGCAAGAGCATCCGCGAGTTCTCCGAAGTGCTCATGGCCGAGTGGGTGGCGTGCGGCATCGACCCCCAGCGCTCCACGCTCTTCGTCCAGTCCCACGTGCCCCAGCACGCCGAGCTGCACCTCATCCTTTCCTGCGTCACGCCCATCGGCTGGCTCGAACGCTGCCCCACGTACAAGGAGCAGCTCCAGCAGCTGGCCGCCAAGGACGTCAACACCTACGCCTTCCTGGGCTATCCCACGCTGCAAGCCGCGGATATTCTTCTCTACCGGGCGAACCTGGTGCCCGTGGGCGAGGACCAGCTTCCGCATCTGGAAGTGACGCGCGAGATCGCCCGCCGGTTCAACGGCATCGTGGGCGAGGTCTTCCCCGAGCCGCAGGGCAAGGTGACCAAGTCCGCGCGTCTGCTGGGGCTCGACCGCCGCAAGATGAGCAAGAGCTATGGCAACGCCGTGGGTCTGGCCGACGAGCCGGAGGAAATCCGCTCCAAGATCATGAGCATGATTACCGATCCGCAGCGCGCCCGCCGCAGCGACCCCGGCCGGCCCGATTACTGCGTCGCCCACAGCTACTACGAAGCCTTCCTCTCCGACGAAGCGCCCGCCGTGGCGGAGAAATGCCGCACCGCGGCCGTCGGATGCGTGGACTGCAAGAAGCGGCTGGCGGAGGGCCTGTGCGCGGTGCTCCAGCCCATCCGCGAAAAGCGCAACGAGCTGCTCAACGACCGCGACAAGCTGGGCCGCCTCATCGAGGACGGCGGCAAGGCCGCGGCCAAGGCGGCGCAGTCCACGATGGGCGCTGTCCACCAGGCCCTGGGGTTCTGATGTCGAGCGATTCCGCGCCGAGCGACGAGCCTCTGCAGAAGTCCCCCGCGGAAGCGGAGCAGGGCGAGGTGTCGGCCGCCCAGCCGCCCGCGCCTCCGCCTCCGGCCGCGGAAACCTCAACCAACCCCGATCCATCCCATCCGCTTGATCCGCACGGCGCGTCTGACAAGGCCGAAGCCCCGCCGGCGCCCGCCGGCCCCGAGCCCACCCCCACACCCACGCCCCCCGGCCAGGCCCCTGCCTTCGTCTCCCCTGTGGCCGGCCGCGACTACCGCGTCAGCCTCGACGTGTTCAGCGGCCCGCTTGACCTGCTCCTCTATCTCATCAAGCGCGACGAGATCAACATCCAGGACATCCCCATCGCGCACATCACGGTCGAGTACGTCAAGTTCCTCGACCTGATGAGCGAGTGGAACGTCAACATGGCCGGCGAGTTCCTCGTCATGGCCGCCACGCTGATGGAGATCAAGTCGCGCATGTTGCTGCCCGACCCTCCGCCGCTGGAGGAAGACGAGGAGGAGGACGGCGATCCGCGCTTGGAGCTGGTGCGCCAGTTGATGGAGTACAAGCGCTATAAGGAGGCGGCGCTGAACCTGGCCGACCGCGCCGACAAGCGCGCCCTGCGCTTCAGCCGCCCCGGCGAGCGCATCGAGGGCGAGCCCCAGCCCGTGGCCGTGGCCGGCGTGGAAATGTGGCAGCTCGTCGAGGCCTTCCGCAGAATCTTGGAAGCCACGGGCGCGGAAGCCTTCCATCACGTCCGCATCGATCACACGCCGCAAGAAGTGTACATGGCGCGCCTGGAAGCCCGCGCGCGCAAAGAGGGGCGGCTCAAGTTCCTCGACGCCTTTGAGGGCGTGCGCACGCGGCCTGCCCTCATCGGCATGTTCCTTGCGCTCCTTGAACTCTGCCGCCTCTTCGTTGTGCGAGCGGAACAGGCCAGCCCCAAGGACGACATCTGGCTGGTGTTCATCCCCGAGGACCAGCGGACGATCGCCGTGCGGCCCGTGAAGCCGGACGAAGAGACGTTCGTCTACGCCGAGCTGGACCAGCCGGCCTCGGACATCTGGGAACGCGACGCGGTCTGGAAAGACGACGAGATTGACGCGGAGATCAAGTCCGTCGCTGTGAAGGACTTTGTGGAGGAGCCGCCAGCGGCGGTCCCGGAAGCGGCGGCGCCCGCCGCGCCAGCCCAAGCGGCCCAAGCCGGTCCGCGCCCGCCGGAGGCCGCCGCTTCGCCCTCGGCCGAGGCGCCGCAGGCCGCCGCCGAAGGTCAGACCACACCCGAGACCAGGCCCGCGGACGAGGAGCGTCCTCCGCACGAGGCCCGCGCCCCCATGGAGCCGGCGTGGGCCGCGTCGGTCGTGGCCGAGCCGCCTCTGGACACGGTGGAGCCTCCCGCCGCACGGCAGGACGACGGCTTTGCCGCGGCCGCCCAAGCCGCGGAGATGGCGGGCGCCATGGATGTCGCGGAAGACATTGAAGGCGTTGGCGCCGCCGACCCTCCAGGAGCGATCGAGCCCTTCGACACAGCCGCCACCCCCGATCTCCCCGGACCGTCGGATATGTCCAACGTGTCCGACACGTCCGATCCCTCCGACGTGATGTCCGCCTCCCTCCAGGCCGGCGAGGCGCCTTCCGCCGAGCGCGCCGCCCCGTTCGACGTCGCGGACGCGTCTCGGGCTCGCGACGTCGAGCCCCCCGGACCGCAGACGTTGGACGTCACTGAGTCCCCCAGCGCTACGAACCTACCCGATCTGGCCGACACGTCCGGCGCCTCCGCGGCCGACGTAGAGCCGCCTCGTTCCCAGGCGAGAGACGTTGCCCCGGCCGAGCCACAGGCGCGCGACGTGGACGAGGCGCCACACGCCCCCATCGCGCCCGGCCTGCCCGATCTGTCCGATGTGTCCGATACGCCCGACTCGTCCGACAGCGCCCCCGCGCCGCTGGCTGAGCCGCCAGACATATCCGCCAGCCCCAAACAGCTCGAAGACGCCGCCCTCGCGGCCGCGGCGTCCGTCGCGGAAGACGAGGGCTTCGACGCCGGCGTGGACGATACCCTCAAGCCTGAAGGCCCCGAAGCTGGCCGCTCAGAGGAGGACCTGGACCCTGCGAGCCGGGGACCCGCCGCGGGGGCCGGCCCTTGGGGCGCACGTCGCGACGACAACGAAGCCCGCTACTACGTGGACGAGCCGGTCCAAGAGGAATCCGCCGACACCGGCGGCGCGCCGTGGCGGCGCATGGCCGTGCGCTACCACTGGCCCGGCTTTCTTGGGTTCCTCGCGTGTCCACTCAGCGGCTGGCGCCGCGTGCTCGACCTCACCGAAGAAACCATCACCCTCAAGACGCGCCGCCGCATGTGGCGCGGCATGTCCGTGGAGTTGGTTGTGGACGAGCCCCGCCTCGACGAGCCCGCCCGCCTGAGAGGCTGGGTGGAGCGGTGCTGGAAGCTCGGACGGCGGTCGTACGCGCTGCGCGTCTGGCTGGCGCCCTATGGGCCCGAGCTTGGCCTCAACCCGCCCGAAGTCAAGCGGCTGATGCGCGCCATGGCTCGGCGAGTGGCGAAACCGAAGCCCGCCGGGTAAGCTATGGCTTTGTAGACCGCGGCCGGTGTGGCCCCCGCGGCAGGGATGGCGTGATTTCAGGAGGACGGCTGGCGATGACGCTTTCACCCGTGTTCCGGTCGGAAGAGGCGGCCAAGGCGCTCAAGGCAAAGGGATATCTGAAGAGCCTGTCGCCCGCGCTGAAGCTGCAGCGGACCAGCGTCAAACGGGTTCGGGCGCTGCTGCCCAGCGTCATCGGCAAGGACTTCATCGCCCGTGGCGCCGGCGAACAGGACGACCTCACGTTTGTCCAGGAGAACTTCTTCCTCACCCTCTTCCTCTCGCTTTTCCAGACCCTCGAAGGCTCCCCCGACCGCGTCAAAGGCTACGCCGCGCTCAACGTCTGCATCAAAGGCCTCGTCACCTCCGGCGACAACCTGTTCGACCGCGAGGCCAAGATGGACCTGCCCCTCAAGGTCGGCGCCGGCGCCTGCTTCGCCTCCATCCTCCAGATGATGTGCTTCATGGACATCGTGGATCTGGTCCTTGAACAGGACTGCCCGTTCTTTTCCAGCGACGAGCGCGTGGAGTTCAAGCGCTCGCTTCTCACGCGCATGGCCCGCATCGGCACGCTGGAAGGCCGCGAGGAAGGCGGTGTCGCCGACACGCCCGCCGTCAAGAAGATGGTGGACACCGTGCACCGCGTGCGCGGCGGCGAGCTCTTCGCCCTTGCCTTCACCGCCCCCGAGATCGGCGAGCGCAAAGGCGCGGCCAAGGCATGGATCAAGGCCGAGGAAGGCGTGCGCAGGCTGGGCACGGCCTTCCAGCTTGTGGACGACGTCACCGACTTCGAGTTCGACATCAAGCGCCGCAGCTACAACATCGTCATCGCCGAGATCGTCCACCACGGAACCGCCGGCCAGAAAGCCACGCTCAAGCGGCTGTGGGACTCGGGGGCTCGGCCCGAGCCTGGCACGTTGGAGGAGTTCTTCGCCCAGCCCGCCGCCGCGGCCCTGGACTTGGCCCGGCGCGAAGCGGAAGAGGGGTTCCGCATGTGGCAGGAGCTCGGCTTCTGGTTCCCGCCCCAGGACGCCGGCCTGTTCGTCCGCGCCATCGCCGGCAGCGCCGGCGACGAACGCGTCCGCCAGGTCGCGGACCAGGCCGGCCTCTGACGGCGACTCAAAAAGCATCCAGAACCATAGGACCCGTCTGATCCACAGGTCCTGTGTCGTTCTTTGGGACGGTCAGTAGCCCAGCGTCTGCGCCGCAGCCATCAGCAGCCTCAACCCGCTCAACCGCGACCCATCGTTGATGGAGCCCGCTGTCGCGAACACCAGCCCCCGCTTCTCGCGCGCCATCTCCCGGTCGCGGATGAACTCCGCCACCATGTTGACCTCTTCGTTGCGGCTGAAGGTGAACGGCGCGAGCTGGCCGTGGATCACCGCGTTGGGCAGATGCCTGCGGATTTCCGCCACCGAGAGCGTCGGGCCGAAGTTGCACCCCGTCAGCCCCAACTCGCCCAGCGTGGGCAGGTGCTGCGCCATGGCCGAGTCCGAGTGCTGATAGCGGCTGTCGGCCGCGTCCGGGCAGAAACGGTCGAAAACGCCCTTCAGGATGGGCTTGGCGAAAAAGTCGTACATCTCCTTGTTCAGCAGCGCGCAGTTGTCGTCCGCCCACCCCCAGCCGCGCGGCGCCGTCTGCCGCGTCAGGCCCGCCTCTTCGTCAATGATCTCCGCGCGGCCGATGATAGCCTTGAGGATGACGCGGCTGAACCGTTCGGCCAGGTCGCGGTTGTCCATGATGAGAAAGATCAGGTCCTCGGCGCCGAAGATGGACATCGCGAAGGTCACCGGCCCGCGCTGACCGCGATACGGCGCGATCTTCCCGCCGCCGGCCAGGAAATCGGCCTTGACCTTGGCCCAGTCCGGCGGCAGCAGAAACTCGCGCAGGTTCTCCAGCCGCTTTTCCACGCGATCCAGCAGCGCCGCCAGCTCGTCCGCCCCGTGCGCCGACCGCTTCAGCCAGTAGGACTGGCCCTCCCACACGTTCTCGGCCTCGAAGATGTCGTGCAGCGCCTTGATAGGCATGGCCGTCGCTCGAACGCTGGCCACATTCTCCGCCAGCAGCCGCCGCCCCACAATCTTCTCCGACAGATCGTTGTAGCGCTTGGCCAGCGCGTTCCGGAACTCCACGTCATGCGTCAGACGGTACCAGTCCTCCGGTTCGTTCAGCTCGGTCCAGAAACACTCCACGCTCATGCGGGCCATGCCCAGAGGAACCTGCGGGCACGACGCCGCCCACGGATCCTTCATGGCCGTCTCGTGATCCGCCCAGAACTTCTCCGTGTCAACGCGGGCCAGGCCGTCCGGGCCCTTGAGACGGCGAACGAGGTCTTCGGCTTGCTTCAGTTGCTGAGGGGTGACGTACAGGGGCATAGGGCAACCTGCAGAAGGGGCCTAAGGGATGGAATCGTCGGAAGGCCGGGGCTCCATCGTCACCGCGCGACGTCCCACTTGGCGAGTTCGACGATCTGGCCGAGCGTCTTGCCGTTGTTGATTTCCTGGATGATGCGTTCTTCGCCTTCGAGTTTGTCGCGCGAGCGGTTGGCCATTTCCACGGCCCGCTCCGCCGGCAGCACGATCATGCCGTCGTCGTCGCCCACGATCCAGTCACCCGGCCGGATGGTCTGGCCGTGGATGCTCAGCGTGGCGCCCAGTTCGCCAAAGCCCTTGGGCTTGCCCGCGTGGGGGCAGACGAGCGTGGAGTAGACAGGGAACTGGAGCTTGCGGATGGCGCTGGTGTCGCGCGCGGCGCCGTGGATGACGACGCCGGCCAGGCCGCGTTGCTTGGCGCTCAGGCTCGCGAGCTCGCCCCAGACGGCCGGCGGCTGGCCGCCCGCGTCAATGACCAGCACGTCGCCGGGCTTGGCGTGGTCAATGGCCTGCACGGGCTTGGACCAGTCGCCCGGCAAGGTCCTTACCGTGAAAGCCGTGCCCGCCATAGGCACGCCGGGGCAGACCTGTTGGAAGCCGACAAACCCCGGCCAGTCGTGGTTGCCCGTGCTCAGGTCGGCGGTGGGCGTTTGCAGGAGCAGGGGGCGCAGGTCGCCGCCGGCAACACGCGTGAAGCGGTTGGTGGGCGCCGCCGAGCGGCCCGTCATGGCCTTCTTGATGGCCTGCGCGGCCTCGCGCGCGTTGGGCGCCTTGGTGATGGCGCCGCCGACAATGATGATAGAAGCGCCCGCCTCGATGGCCAGGGGGGCGGTCTGCGAGTTGACGCCGCCGGCCACGGCCACAGGGATGGAGACCGCCTGGCACAAGGCGCGCAGGCTGGCGAACGGCGTCTCCCCGCGCATCTGCTCGTCGATCGGCGTATGGAAGCCCACGTGCGAAAGGCCCAGGTCCTGAATCTGGCGCGCGCGCGCCACAGGGTCGGCCACGCCGAGCAGATCGGCCGCGGCGCGCGCGTTGTAGGCGGCGGCCGCCTGGACGCACTCGCGCAGCGTGGAGTCGGCCGCGGCGGCGATGGCCACGACTACGTTCGCGCCTGCCTTGGCCGCCATCTCGACCTCCGCGTAGCCTGCGTCCATGGTCTTCATGTCCGCCACGATGGTGGCCCGCGGAAAGGCCCGGCGCAACTCGCGCACGCAGTCGAGCCCCACGCTCTTGATCAGCGGCGTGCCGGCCTCGATCCAGTCGGCGCCGCCGGCCACAGCCTCAGCGGCGAGTTGAAGGGCGCGGTCAAGGTCGGCGAAGTCCAGCGCGACCTGAAGAACAGGCTGCATGCTTCAGCTCCTGAAAAGGCGGGTCAGCCGGCCGGGGGGATCAGCTCTTGGCGTCGGGCCGCCACGTGGCCGAGCAGCCCGGCGTCTCCCAGGCCGTGGCCGCGGCCACGCGCGCGCCAGGGGGCAGGCGGCGCTCCACGCCTTCGCCGATGAGGCGGGCGATGTTCTCCGTGGTGGGGTTGATGGTCTTGAACGCTTCGACCTCGTTGAGGAACGCGTGGTCAAACGCCTTGAGCACGTCGCGCACAATGGCCTTCAGGTCGCGGAAGTCCAGCACCATGCCCTGGCTGTCCAGTTCGTCGCGGGCCACGGTGACGCGCACCTTCCAGTTGTGGCCGTGCAGACGCTCGCAGTCGCCGCCGTATTCGCGCAGGCGGTGCGCCGCGGAGAAATGGGTGTCGATTGTGAGCTCGAACATGGGCGCCTCAGAGGTCGGCCATGACGGAACGGATGTAGGCCAGGTCTTGCTTGGCGAACCACTCGCGGTCGCCCCCGCGCGGAGCCTCGACGCACAGAGGGCCCTGATAGTTGATGGCCCGCAAGAGGCGCAGGAACTCGCGGTTGTTGATCTGGCCATCGGCCAGCGGGCAGCGGTAAACCAGTCCGGGGGCGAGGATGACGCTGTTCTTGAGGTGGATGTAATAGAGCCGGTCTTTGAGCAGGTCAATGCTCTGCGCCAGCGTTGGGGGCGTGGGGAAGTTGGCGATGTTGCCGTAGTCCAGGTTGGCGCCCACGGCCGGACTGCCGATGGCGTCGCACAGACGGCGCACGCTGGCGGGCACGTCGTGGATGTAGCACATGTGCGTCTCGAAGGCGAAGCGCACGCCCAGCTCGACGCCCGCGGCGCCCACGGCCTTCCAGCCCTCGATGGCCCACGCCCACTGATCTTCGGTCGCGATGAAGGAGCCGTGGCGCGTGTAGTCGCTGTAGGGCAGGGACTTGTCCGGATTGAGGAGCGTGCCGGACATGGCGTTCGCCACGGTGAGGCCGGGGAAGCGTTGCTTGGCCATGCGGTAGAAGGCAATGTAGCTCTCGACTTCGTTCCTGCGGCAGGCTTCGTCCCCTTGGGTGAGGTCCGGGCCAGGCGCGCCGAAGAGGACGTGCTTCAGCCCCGCGGCCTTGGCGGCCTTGGCGATGACGTCGAGGTATTGCTCCGGGGTCTCCTGGGCGCCGGAACGGCGGCGGCGAAACTCCACGCCGTCAAAGCCCCAGCGAACGGCCTTCTGGCAGGTCTCCTCGATGGTCTGGCCTTGTTCGCAGTAGTTGATGTGCATGATGACGGGGTTCTTCATCACGGCTTGGGGTTCCTTTCTGGCGATCCGGGGGGGAATGAGAGGGTCAGCGGCTGGCGAGGCCGTCGGTCACGCGGAGCCAGTCGAGCCCCCTCATGCACATCGGCAGAGAGCGAGTGGAGAGATGATAGCGGACGCATTCGCAGCATGCGCCGTGGCGCTCGCAGTCCGTGTATTTGCAGGGGCATTTTTCTTTGTTCTCGTCGATCTTGCACTTCATGGCGGCGCTCCGTCAAGGGTCAGCAGTTGTCCAGGGCGTGGTAGAACGCGTCGGTCATGGCGTCGAAGTCGAGTCCGGCGGCGGGGTCGCCGCCCAGGCTGAGGTACCCGTCCCAGCTTGAGCAGCGGAGGATGCTGATGATCTCCTTCACTTCGCCGTAGCCCTGGCCGATGAGGCATGGCCTGCCCAGCGGCGAAGCGTCGGTGAGCGCCACATAGCGCACAGCGCGGCGCAGGACGCGGAAGGCGCCCAGAAACGGCAGCTCGCCCGCCGCCGCGAACCGGCCGGGATTGAAGGCCAGCGCCGCGTCCGGCCCGATAGCCTGCAGCATCTCCTTCACCGCGCTGGAGTGCATGACCACGTTCTCAAACAGCAGTTCGACTTTGGCCTTGCGCGACTGCGCGGCTTTGGCCTTCAGGCTCGCCGGCGCGCCGACCAGCGGCCACACCACGGCGCGCGCGCCCAGATGCGCCGCGGCCTTGAGCGCTGCGCCAAAAGCGGCCTCGCTGAGAATGGTCGGATGGACCACGGCCACGGACATGCCCTTGACCGCGAGGCGGCGCTTGAACCAGTCCAGGTCCTCGGTCGTGAGCCGCGTAATGTCCCGGCCGTCCACAATGTCCGCCTCGATGGCGCTGACGCCCGCGCGCCGGCCGTGCCAGAGAATCTCCTCTGTGTTGCGGCCGGCCGCGCCCGATCGCGCCGTAAGAGTGAACGTCTCCTCGCGCCGCAGGCGATCGGCCTTGATCTTGCCGCGCTGATCAATGCCGTCTTCATAGCCGTTGTTCGGCGTGATGAAGAACGCCGGGTCACGCTTCAGGTTCTCCACGCAGAAGTCGATCAACTCCTGCCCCTTCATCAGCCGCGCCACGCTGGGACCGATGCGGCCCACCTTCATGATCCCGGCCGCGCGCAGCTTGGCGTCGATGCCGATGAAGTCGCGGTGCGGGCCCGCGTAGTACACGCCGCGATAGGTCTGAACCTTTCCTTTTTCATCCACGTACTGCGACTCGACCTTGCCCATGTAAGGCGCTTTGACCAGCGCCTCGGCCACATGGAGCGTGGTGTTGCGGTCCTGGTCCACGCCCAGAAGCAGCACGTACCCGCCCGCCTGCGCGGCCAGATGCCAAGGCGATCCGATGTACGGGCACTCCAGCGTGTGATGCGGCGCGGTGAACTCTCGCGCGCGCGGGCCGATAGCCACAGCCGGCATGCACGGGGAGAGACTGCGGACCGCGTTCTTGCGCAGGCGGATTTCCTCGGTGATGGCGCCGAGAGAGGAAGGCGTCTTTCGGAAGTCATAGGGCCGGCCCGGACCGGCGGAGGGCGCCAGCAGCGTGCCCTGGGGGCCGATGACGTCGAGCAGCGCGTCCACCACCGCCTTGGCCCCGCCCTGAACCCGGCCCAGCGACGAGAGCGCGGAGTGGAGCACGACGATATCGCCGGCCTTGAGGCCGAGCTTGACAAGGCCTGTTCTGATGTTTGCGCGTGTGAGGGCGCGCATGAGCGTCTCCTTGTGACGTTCTTGTGGGGGCGCGGCGTCAGTTCGCGGGCTGCGGGTTGATCTTGAACGGCTTGGTCGGGGGCAGCGTCGCGGCCTTGGCCGGAGCCGGCGCCGGGAGCGGAGCGGCGGCCGCGGGGGGCGCGGAGGCCGCTGGCTGGTCTGGCTTGGAGGGCTTTTCAGACGCGTCCGTCGCGTTGGCCGGGGCGGGCTTCGCGGCCGGGGCGGCTCTTTTCGCGTTGGCGGCGAGCTCCTTGGCCAGCTTGGCGGCCGTGTCCGCGGCCAGGTTTTCGTCCATGAAGAACAAGGCGCACCCGTCCGCGCTGCCCGACCACTCCACCGCGCCCGTGCCGGCTTGCAGGCATTCGACCTCATAGCTCAGCCGCGCGGCCGAGAAGAACAGGAGCCAGCGCATGTCGTAGCGGATGACGCGGCCGATGACGACGTGGTCCACGCCGAGGCGGCGGGCGGCCTCGGCCACGGGCAGGGCGGCCATCTCCGCCGGCGACGTATGGCGCTCGCGACACGCGCGGGCCACGTCGTTCGGCAGCAGCACCGCGCAGCCCATCTCGCGCCGCAGAGCCGCGCCGACCGCGTCGCTCACCGCGGCGCCCAGCGGCGGGTTGGCGGTCCGGCCCACCGACGCCGCGTCCCAGATATCGGTGTCGGACATGGCGTCGTTGAAGCGCAGAACGGCGATGGTCTGCGACTTGGAGACGGACGGCAGGCTGCCTTCGACGCGGGCGGCGGTCCGGCAGCCGGCCAAGACACTGGCCAGCAGCACGACAGCGGCGGCTTTGCGGTAGGCGGACATGTGGGCTCCTTGCGCTGCGCGATTGGGATCTAGTGGGGCGCGACGGGCGCGCCAAAGCGCGGCCCGTCGCGTTCGCCAAGCAGAAATGGTACCGCTTGCCAGGGCGGGGGTCAACAAGCCGCGGGCGCCCGCCCCGTGTCAAGCTCGTCCGTCCTGCCTCAACTCGATCTTCAACACGGCCGGCGCCTGCCGCGCCAGGTTTTTGGGCGGCCGGATGCGGATGTCGCCGGCCGCCAGCAGCTCAAAGCCCCAGTGCGTGATGAGCGGAACGTCGGCTCCGTCGGCCAGGATCGTTATGTGTTTGATTCTGCCGTTCAGCCTGGGAAGGATGATGTCGCCCATGGGCGGGTCGTTGAGGTGGAGGTAGAGCGCGCCGGGTTTGGCGGTGTAGTGGCAGCCGATTGGCGCCGGAACGCCGGCCGGCCCGGCGCCGTGGACAGACTCCCCGTTCGCCTCCATCCACTGGCCCACGCGCTCCAGAATGGCCACACTCGGCGCTGGGATGCGGCCTCGCGCGTCCGGCCCCACGTTGAGCAGACAGTTGCCGCCCATGCTCACGCATCTCGTCAAGGCGCGGATGATCGTGCCTGGGTCCTTGAAGTTCGTGTCCTCGGCCGAGTAGCCCCAGCTGTTGTTCATGGTCATGCACGTCTCCCAGTCGCGCGGCTGGCCGTTCACCGTCACGGGCGCCGTGGGCAGGCAGACCTCCGGCGTCGCGTAATCGCCGTAGAATTTCGGCGTCTTGGCGTGCGTCAGCCGGTCATTGACGATGATGTCCGGCTGGAGAGCATAGACCATGTCCAGCAGCTTCTCCGGCTCCCAGTCCGCCGGGTTGCGGTGCTTGGATGTGTAGTCGAAGAAGAGCAGGTCTATCTTGCCGTACTCGGTGAGAAGCTGGCGCACCTGTTCGTAGAGATAGGGCCGGTAGCGCGCCATGTCGCGGTCCGGGAATGCGGCGCCGGTCTTGCCCAGGGGGTGCTCCGGGTCTGGCGTGAACTGTGGGTGGCGCCAATCCACGAGGCTGTGGTAAAGGCCGACGCGCAGCCCTCGCCGGCGAAACGCGTCCACGAGTTGGGCGGTCACATCCTTGCCGCAGGGGGTGTTCGTGATCTTGAAATCCGTGTTGCGCGCGTCGAACATGCAGAAGCCATCGTGGTGTTTGGTCGTGAACACCACGTACCTCATGCCCGCGCGCCAGGCCAGATCGGCCCAGGCCGCCGGGTCAAAGTCCACGGGGTTGAAGCGCTGGGCGAACGTCTCGTAGAAATCGTAGCTCCAGTCGTTGTTGAATAACGCCCACTCGCCCTTGGCCGGCACGGCGTAGATGCCCCAGTGGATGAAAAGGCCGAAGCGGGCTTGACGGAACCAATGCAGCTTGTCAGAGGGCATGGGCGGCTTTCTCCTCGGCGTGCGGCAGGGGGGACGGACAGCAGACACGGCGGCGGCCGTGTATCGTCGCCAAAGCGGCGGACACAGTCAAGGGAACAAGCCGATGTTTGTCCCCGCGGGAGCGCCCGCGTCGAGAAGGGGAGATCCCTCGGCAGGGCGAAAGTCACCCTCCGCGGCGTTGACGAACTTCGGGTCGCTCTTGATCGTGTCCGCCTCCTCGACGGCGCAGCCTTCCTCGGCCACGATATGCTTTTTGCTGTTCCAGACCAGGTTGTTCCTGAGGATCAGCCCGTTCGCGGCCGCGCCTGCGGTTGCGCCGCATTCAGCGAAGGCGCTGTTCTGAACCAAGAAGGTGGCGCCTTTGGCCATGCTCTTCACCTCGACGCCAAGGCTGTTCTTGTAGAAGACGCTGTTCAACAGTCTGTTGTCCGGTCCCGGGTCCCACAGCCGCAGTCCGCACCTGGCGCCGTCCATCAGATTGGACACAAAGCAGTTCCGCGCGCCGCCTGCGCGAACGGCCAGACCATACCCGCCGCCGAACACGGAATTGCCGATCACCCGGTTGTCGCAGCTCCGGCCGTAGAGTAAGACCGCAATGGCCTGGCAGTCGTGGGCGCGGTTGCTCTCCACCAGGCAGTCGTCCGCCGTGTTGAGCTTCACGCCCACGTTGCAGCGGCGGAACGTGTTGCCCTTCACCGTGGCGTGGCGCGTGTGGAACAGGACCAGCGTCTCGTCGCCGTCCGTGAACACGTTCCCCGCGATGTCTCCGCTCTCGCAGCGCACGAACTCGACCGCGGAGCAGCCGGCCACCGTGTTGCGCACAAAGGCCACGCGCGACTCGAAGAACGTCACCGACGCGTTGTGCCACCGGTTGTTGGCCGTGGACACACCGGTGAAAGAGCAGTCCTCGAACCGGGCCGTGACGCTGGAGAACTGAATGCGCGGCTGGCCGTCCAGAGGCTCCGAGGCCGAGAAGGCGGCCCCTTGCGCCAGGAACGAGTTGCCCTTGCACAGCAGCCGGCCGCCGGCTTCGAACCGCACCCTCGCGCCAGGCGCCACGATCAGGTTATCCGGCCCCTCGATCTTCACCAAGTCCTTGACGGCCACCTCGCCGCTCCACCGCGTGTCCGCCGCGCACGCCACGGCGGCCAGGGCGGCCACGGCCGCCAGCGCCGGCCGCGCCGTCCTCATTTGCCGGCTTCCTTCTTCTCAAGCCGAACGCCCGTGAACCACTCCACGGCCTTCTCCGCGATCAGCGCGTTGAACCCGTAGATTTCCTTCTCCTCGGCGTCATACGTGTTGTTCACGGACGACACGCTCACCCCGCCGTTGAAGACCACCTTGCCCAGCCCCACCTTGCCCGCCACGGCGGCCGGGTGTTTGTCTTTGTCCACCGCCACCACAAAGCCGTCCTTGCCAGGCACAGGCTCAAAGAAGTCTATGTACATGTTCTGAAACGCGGCGCCGGGTTTGACGCCTTGCAGCAGCGGATTAGACACGGTGTAGATGTTGCGGTCGAAGTTGTCCCACCGGTTTACGCTGCGCTGGCACACCTCGGGGAAAGGCGTGCGCGTCTCGAAGCGCTTGTGGCCGCAGTGCGTGTGCTCGATCACCACCCCGCCGCCGCCCTCCACCACGTAGCGCCGCAGGTTCTGGAAGTAGTCGAACCGGTTGTCCGCGCCGTTGCGCAGCATGAACACGCAGTCGAATCGATCCAGCGTTTTGAGGCCGATGTCGTTGATCATTTCCGCCTTGACGTTGGCGAAGCCGTTCAAGAAGTCC
>CAYYEE010000033.1:0-17757 GCA_964470775.1 uncultured Planctomycetota bacterium
CGCGAGGCCATCGAGATCTGCCTCGATGTGGAGGAGCCCGCCGCGACCGAGTTCATCGGGGTCCAGCGCGTGGCGGTCAAGGCATGAGCAAGCCCCACGCGGTCACAGGCCCGCTGTTGGTCAGGGCTCTCCGCAAACTCGGCTTTGATGTCATCAGGACCAAAGGTAGCCACCACTTACACCTTCTTCAAGGCCGTCGGATCACGCTGATCCCCCGCCTTCCCTGTCCCCGCTGTGCTTGCCGTCGTTGTTGTCCTGGCCCTGCCCTCCCTGTTATGCTGCGTCTGCGCGGATGTGAACTTCCCCTGAACGTGGAGATACAGTCATGGCCGCCGTCCTTGTCGCCGCGATGTGGTGGAATCCTAGCTGGCGCTACCGCACGACCGTCGAAGCGCCCTCTCCCGGCGCCTTGAGCGGCGCGCGCCCCATCGAGGCCGCCGTCGACTTCTCCCTGTTGCTCGAAAAGGCCGGCGTGCGCGAGCGCTTCGAACCCGGCTCCGTGCGCGTGGTGGACCGCAAGGCCAACGCCGAAGTCCCCTACGAGTGGCGCCAGGAGTTCAACCCCGAGACCGGCCGCCACGCCGCCGTTCTCGCCTGGACCGGCGCGTCCGACCTCTACGATATCTACTTCGACACCGAGGGCCGCGGCCACAAGCCCCCGGCCTACGCCCCGGCCTCCCTGCCTCCCGCCAACCTGCTGGCCAACCCCGGCTTTGAGCAGGCCGACGGCTCCCTGCCCGCCGCGTGGAAGGTGAAGCCCGCTGAGCTCGCCTCGCTGGCCAGCCACAAGCTCTCCGAGGGCAGGCAGTCCCTGCGCCTGGTCGTGGACGACAAGACGCCCTCCAGCGTCAGCCGCGCCTTCTCCGTGCGCCAGACCGTGGACGTGCGCGCCTTCGCCGGACGCGACATGGTGTTCGAGTGCGACATGCTGGCCGAACGCGCCGAGTACGGCGCCCCCTCGCTTGTCGAGCTGCGCCAGTTTCGCGCCGACGGCTCGGCCCTGCCCAACTTCGCGGTTCATCCCCGCTTCCTCATGATCGAGCTTGCCCAGGGGCAGTTCGTCCAGCTTCGCGAGCGCGGCCGGTTCCACCGCGACGCCGCCACCTGCGAGGTCTCCATCCACTTCCGGCTCAATGTCATTGACGCCGACACGCGCGGCGGGGTGGGGGGGCCGGAAGGCGCCTTCACGGTATGGCTCGACCGCGTGGTCCTGCGGCCCGTGGAGCGGTGGCCGTGGCCCGGCGCCTCGCGCGCGGGCTTCGCCCCCGGCGCCTTTGCCGGTCCGCACAACGCCTCCTTCGAGTTCACGGGCCAGCGCCGCGTCGCCTTCAACGGCGCCTCGGACGCGTGCGTCTCCACCGGCCGCTACAACGCCACGCCCGGCGCCACGCACTGGGGCGTCACCGCCGGCACGATCGACTTCTGGATCAAGCCCGCTTGGGACGCCGGCGACGGCAAGCAGCACATCCTCTTCGACGCCAAGGCCTATATGCACCGTCTCCAGTCCTCCGTGCGCAAGATGAGCAACGGCGACCTGGAGTTCCTCATCGTCGATTCCGCCGAGAAGACCCACGTCGTCCGGGCCAAGGCGCCCTTCAAAGCCGGCCAGTGGAGCCACGTGGCCGCCACGTGGGACCACGCCCGCGCCAGCCTCCAGCTCTTCGTGGACGGCAAGCGGCTCGCGGTCCTCGGACCGGAGGCCAAGCCCTGGCCCGCCAGCCCCACGCCCGAGTCCAAAATGGACGTCAAGGGCATGGGCGTGGACGACGGCGACAAGCGCACTGTCCCCATGCAGGCCTTCATCGGCGGCGATCACAGGTTCCGCTCCGACATCAGCGCCGAGGCGGCGATGGACGATTTCCGCGTCTCCGACGTCGTCCGTTACACCGCCGACTTCACGCCGCCGGCCAGCCCGGCCGTTGTGGACGAACACACCCGCGCCCTCTTCCCCTTCGACGGCGGCTTCGACGGCGTCCACGCCGGCGACGATCAATACGTCCACGGCCACCCGGCCTGTGAGCTCCAGCCCCGGCGCGAAACCGCCAACCTCGACGTCCTCGGCGCCAACGGAGCCGTGGAAGCGCGCGTCGTCAAGGTCTGCCCCTATCCCGCGCCCGAAGTCTTCGAGGCCAACCGCGCCGAGACCCGCCTCCCCGTCACTCGCCCCTTCACGCCCCCGCCCGACCCGCGCTTCGTCGAGTACCGCGAGCGCCAGGCCAAGCTCTCCACCGCGAGCCCGGCCGCCATTGACGTCCAAGGCGACTACGCCCCCTGGATGCGCACCCTCACCTTCGACGCGCCCGCCAAGCCCCTGCTGCTCCCCCGCTGGCGCGCCAACGACAACGTCGTGCCCTACTCCGTCGCTTCCCTGCGCGAGACGCTGGCCACTGGGATCGCCGACGACGCGGAGAAGGCCATCCGCATCATGAAGTACGCGAACGAGACCACCAACTACTACGACGGCGGCTACTGCGAATCGCTGCCCACCCTCCACCGCCCCCGCACCTCCTACACCCTCATCAAAGCCCTCAACATCTATCCCTTTGACCAGTGCGGCCCGCTCAACCACACCTTGCGAAAGATGTTCCTCGCCGCGGGCATTTCCTCCACCAACGAATCCGGCACCCACCACCAGTTCGGGCAAGCCTTCTACAAAGGCCAGCACCGCCTGTTCGACTTGTCCTCGCGCGTCTATTGGCTGCGCCGCGACGACGTCCACGTCACCAGCCGCCGCGGGCTCGAGGACGACCTCTGGCTCAAGCTGCGCCAGGGCGGCGACCCCAACGCCTGGTTCCCCGGCCGCTTCAGCGCCGCCACCTTTGGCCAGGCCGAACGTCCTCACTCCATGGACTTCCCCGTCCGGCCCGGCGAGCGCGTCGCCTTCTCCTGGCAGAACGAAGGCCGCTGGTTCGAGCTCGTCCGCCAGCGCGAGCCCATCACCCTCGCCCGCATCCCCCCCATGTTCGGCAATGGCGTCATCGTCTTCGAACCTGCCCAAGGCGGCCCCATCGCGCTGGACAACATCAAGCTCCAGACCGGCGCCAACGGTCCCGAACTCACCGCCATCGACCCAGCCAAACCGTCCTCCGTCACGTATGACGCGGCCTGCCCCTACATCTTCACCGACGCCCATCTCGCCGCCGCCTGGGCCGCGCCCGCCAGCGTCGAAGCCGCGGTGACGATCTCCTTTGACAACGGCGCCAAGTGGGTGGACGTGTGGCGCGGCGCGGGCGCCCAGAATCAAATGAACGTGAACTTGCGCAACCAGGTCTCGGCCCGCTACGCCTACAAACTCAGGATCGCCTTCACCCCCGGCGCCGTCACGCTCTCCGGCCTCAACGTCCGGTCGGTCTTTGCCGCCTCGCCGTTCGTCCACCCCGAGACCCTGCGCCTGGGCGCCAACAAACTCGCCCTCTACGGCGCCCAGCCCGCCGCGCCGGTCCAGGCCACGCTGCGCTGGGTCGAGCGCCACAAGACCGACCTCGGCCTTGTGACGAACGCCATCAGCTTCTATCTCGACAGCGACCGCACGCTCCGCAACGTCTTTGTCGCCGCGCCCGGCCAGCCTATCGAGGTCTCCGCCACGATCTTCGGCCGGGCCGCGTCAGGCCGGCTGTCGGTGGAGAACCCGCGAGGGGGACTCCTGGGGGCGGAGACCACGCTGGCCGCGCCGAACGCGGAGCCAGCCACGGCTTCGGTCGCGGTCACGCCCGTGTTCACGCGGCCGGCCGACATCGCCGTCCTCGACATTGCATTCACCGAAAAAGGCGTGTCACGCCGGATCAAGGCCCAGGTGTTGGCGGCCGTCTCGCCCCTGGTCAGCGAAGCCGAAGCCGGCACGCTCTCCGGCAAAGCCGAAGTGGCCGGCCTGGCCGACGCCAGCGGCGCGCGCATCGTCAACTTCAAGGCCAAAGGCCAGGCCGCCTACGACCTCAAGCCCGGCCAGCCCGGCAAGCACGCGCTCTGGGTGCGCGCCCGCTGGGACAAAGGCGCCCGCGCCGCCTTCACCTTGCAGGTTGACGGCGCCAAGCCCCGCGAAGTCCGCGCCAACGCCATGATCGGCTTCTCCGATTGGGACAAGCCGGCCCAGGCGAGCACGAAGATGTTCGCCCATTTTGGCGAGCAGTATGCCCACTGGTCCTGGTACCGCGTGCCCGACGTGGAGATCAAGCCCGGCGCCGCCAAGCTCACCCTCTCCGCCGAGGCGGGCGCCGCGTTCGACGCGCTGATGCTTTTGCCCCAGACGCCCGAGATGGACCGCGCCGCCATGAACCTATTCCAGAACTGGAACTACGCGCCGTGGGACAACTCGCTTTGAGCCAGCCCCAGCGCGTCTGCGTCTACTGCTCCTCCAGCGACGCCGTGGCGCCCGCCTACTTCGACGCGGCCCGCGAGCTGGGCGCGGCCTTGGGCGCGCGCGGCCACACGCTCATCTACGGCGGCGCCAACATCGGCCTCATGGGCGCCCTGGCCAAAGCCGCCCGCGGCGCCGGCGCGCCCATCGTGGGTGTCATTCCCCGCTTCTTCGACAAACGCGGCCTCCGTTTCGCCGGCGCCGAGGAGATCATCCTGACCGAGGACATGCGCGAGCGCAAAGCCCACATGGAGCGGCGCGCCACCGCCTTTCTTGCGCTGCCCGGCGGCTTCGGCACATTCGAAGAGCTATTGGAGGTCCTCACGCTCAAGCAGCTCGGCGCCCACGCCAAGCCCATCGTCCTCATCAACACCCTTGGCTTCTACGACTCGCTGATCGCCCTGTTCGAGCGCCTCTACGCGGAGAACTTCGCCAAACCCGTCTATCGCGAGCACTACCACGTCGCGCCCAACCCGGCCGAAGCCCTCGACTACCTCGAACGCTACGCCCCGCCCCCGGCCATGGACAAGTGGTTCTGACTCATTCACAACAGAGACGCCTGACATGAAGACCGTTCATCTCCTTTACGGCCGCGAAGGCATGGAGCTCTCCGTCCCGGACAGCGCCCACGTGTTGACCGCCCACGACGCGCCGCCGCTGCCCGACCCGGTGGACGCCATCGCCCGGGCGCTGGAAGAGCCCATCGGCTGCGCCCCGTTGCGACAGCTCATCACCGCGCGCCGGCCGCGTCACGTGGCCGTCACCGTCTCCGACATCACCCGCCACGTCCCCAACCGCCTGTTCCTGCCGCTCATCCTCAAGACCCTTAACGAATGCGGCGTGCCCGACTCCAGCGTGGTCATCATCATCGGCACAGGCATGCACCGCCCCTCCACGCCGTCCGAGCGCGAGACCATCGTCGGCCCGGAGACCTTGAGCCGCGTGGAGGTCGTGGACCACTGCGCCAGCGACCCCTCCACGCTCGTAACGATCAGCGACGACCCGCCCGTGCGCGTGTGCCGCCGCTTCGCCCAGGCCGATTTCCGCATCGTCACCGGCTTTGTCGAGCCGCACTTCATGGCCGGCTTTTCCGGCGGCCGCAAGGGCGTGTGCCCGGCCCTGGTCGACCTGGCCACGGTGCAGCGCTTTCACGGCTACGCCACCCTGGCCGACCCGCGCGCCGAAAGCGGCGTCCTGGAAGGCAACCCCTGCCACGAAATCGCCCTGGGCGTGGCCCGGCGCGTGGGCGTGGACTTCATCCTCAACGTCACCCTCACCCAGGACCGCCGGCTCGCCGGCGTCTTCGCCGGCCATCTGGAAGCCGCCCACACGGCCGCCTGCCTCGAGGTCCGCGAACACGCCGCTACGGTCCTGCCGCCTTATGACCTCGTCGTCACCTGCGGCGGCGGCCACCCTCTCGACCAGACCTTCTACCAGAGCGTCAAAGGCATGTGCGCGGCCATGCCCGCGCTCAGCGCCCGGACCACGTTGCTCCAGGCCAGCCTGTGCGCCGAAGCCGTGGGCTCGCCCGCCTACACGGAACTCATGCTGCGCTATGACAACGACTGGCGCCGCTTTCTCGACGACATCGCCGCCCGGCCCAACCAGACCCTGCTGGATCAGTGGGAGTACCAGATGCAGTGCCGCGTATTGGGGCTCATCGGCATGGAGCGCCTCTGGTTCGCCTGCGACGGCATCCCCATCAAGACCCAGCGCCGCCTGTCGGTGACGCCTTTGCCCGGTCCTGGCGGCGCCCGCCAGCGCGCCCAGCGCGCCATAGACGCTTTCATCGCCCAGCGGCCCGGCGCCCGCGTCGCGGTCATCCCCACCGGACCCTTCACGCTGCTTCGCGCTCCTCACGCGTGACAGCAGTCCTCGCCCAGTCTTCCCGATCCGTCCGTCCTGTCCGCCCCCCGTCCCAGTTCCCCCGCGGTTCGCGCCGTGGTAATCTATGGGCTTGCCGATTCGCCCGCGCATCCGTTGGCAGCCTGTTGAAAATGTCGCGTCTGTTCCGGGGACACGTTGCGATCCCGCCGTTGGCGGGCTGAGGCGCCATGTCTCCGCCGACGCGGTGTCTTTTTCAACGGGCCGTTAGGAACAATATGGCCAAGCCCAAGAGCCGCAAAGACTACGCCGCCCTGCTCCACGCCGCCACCCAACGCGCCGCCGCCAGGGACTTCGTGGGCGTGGTGCGCATTCTGGCCCCCTCGTTCAACCGCCGCAGCCCGGACCACGACACCGGCGCGCTGCTGGCCAGAGCCTACTACAACCTCGGCAACACGGCCATGGCCCTCGAAGTGGCCGAAATCCTTCACGACCGTTTCCATCCGGACCCCCACATTTTGTTTCTGAAAGGCATTATCCTCGAAAGCCAAGGCCACGGCGAGGCGGCGGCCGACGCCTACCGCGAAGCCCTGGAAGCCGCCCCCGGCCTGGACGAGGCGCGCCTGAACCTGGCCGAGTTGAGCCTGCGCCTTTCCGACATTTCCCAGGCCCGCCGCTGGACGCGCGACGCCGGTCTGCCCGAAGGCGTCAACCCCCGCCTGCATCTGCTCCGCGGCCTGGCCCTCAAGGCCGACGGCCTCCTGGCCGAGGCCTTGCGCGAGGTGCAGCTGGCTCACGACGCCGGTCTGGACGACCCCCGCATCCAGCCCGCCCTGGAGGACCTGCGCAAAAGCGTCGCCGAGCAGGAAGAACACCTCCGCGAAATTTCCGAGTTCGCCCAGGAAGGCCCCGGCCGCCTGCCCCCTGGACTCGACCACGCCGGCTTTGCCGAAGACTATGTCACCTGCCTCATGAACCTCGGCCGCCGCGCCGAGGCGCTGCGCTACGCCGATGAGGCCGCCGAGCGCTTCCCCGCCAACCCAGGCATCCTTTCCATCCGCGCGCGCGTGCTGCTGGATTCCGGGCGCTGCGAAGAGGCCATCCTGCTGGCCGGCCGCGTGGCCGAACTGGAGGGCGACACCTCGTTTTCCGACTGGGCGCTGCGCCAGGCCGAAGGCCTGGCCGGCGCCCCGGAGGAACGCCTGAGCGATTACCTGGCCCGCGCCGAAAACGCGGAGCCCGCCACGCGCGCCGAACTGCTCGCCAACGCCGCCCTCATCGGAGACCTCCCGGCGGGCGCCGAAGCCAGCGCCTCCCTGGCCGCGCGCGCCGTAGCCGCCGACCCCAACAGCCAGGCCGCGGCCGTGGCCGCCGCCCTTGTGGCCCAACGCGCCGGCGACTACGCCGGCGCCGCCGCCAGCTTCCGCCGCTGCGTCGCGCGCTGGCCCTCGGCCTCGACGTGGAGCCAGCTCGGCGCCTCGCTTCTGGCCATGGGCGACAAAGCCGAAGCCGCCCGCGCCTTCCGCCGAGCCCTCGAACTCGGCCCCGACTTCGACATCCCCCACGTCCACCTTGCCTCCCTGGCCTGCGCCGAAGGCGACTTGGACCGCGCCGCCCGCGAATGCCGCCTGGCCCTCGACGCCAACCCCAACTCCGTCCCCGCCCGCCGCACCCTCGTCGAGTGCTATCTCCGCCTCGGCCGCTACGACGACGCTGAAGACCTCTGCCACGAGCTCCTCGACCTTCCCAGCGCCAACGCCGCCGAAATTTACCGCACCCTGGGCAACATCTGGGAGCTCCGCGGGGACATCGAGCGCGCCATCGAGCGCTACTCGGAAGCGATCAGCGAAGGCGACGCCAGCCCCAGGCTCCTGCTCGACATCGGCCGCCTCTACGCCAACCACGGCCAGTTCGCCGACGCCGACGTTTTTTTCAAACGCGCGCGCGCTCTGGCCCCCAAGGACGGCGCCGTGCTCGACACCATGGCCCAGGCCGCCATCATCCAGGGCCGCGTGGCCCAGGGACTCCGCCTCCTGCGCCAGGCCGTCAAGATCGACCCAGGCGCCTTTGAGCCGCTGCTGCACCTGGGCCAGGCTTACTACCAAGAGGGGCGCTTTGAGGAGGCCAGCCGCGAGCTGGAAAAGGCCCTGGCTCTCCGCCCCTACAGCGCCGACGGCCACGCCATGCTTGCCACGGTCCGGCTCGAGATGGGCGACTACAAGGGCGCTTTGGCGTGCTATCGCGGCGGCCTCAAATGCGACCCCGAGCACTTCGAGCTGCTCGCCGGCCTGGCCGAGATGCACTTCATCCCGCCGCGAGGCCGGTGGGTGACGGCCGGCGAAGCGGTGGCGCGTTTGCGCGCCGCCCTGGGCCGCGCGCCCAGCAACGACGCCGTCCTCCACGTCCTGAGCCGGCTCAACGCCGTCGAGCCCCTCGCGAGCGCCCCCGCCGAGCCTCCGCCGCCCCAGCCCTCCAACGCCCCAGGCCAGCGCAGCCCGCTCTGGCCCGCGCCGGATTTCGCCGAAATGCTGCGCTCCCAGCTCGCCCGGCAGCGGAGCGAAACCGTGGACGCCTGGATCGGCGGCCCCATGCAGGACAGCCGCGTCCTCACCCGCGCCATCCAGATCGGCCCGGCCTCGGCCGATCTCTTCGCCCAGCGCGCCACCGCCAGCGCCATCCTCGGCCGCTTCGAAGACGCCCTGCTCGACCTCTCCGAGGCTATTCTCCTCAGCCCCCAGCAGGGCAGCCTGTTTCTCCAGCGCGCCAAGACCCGCGCCGCCCTGGGCGACCTCGAAGCCGCCCTGGCCGACGCCAACCGCGCCGTCGAACTCCTCCCCGGCGACGCCGCCGTGCTTGAAACGCGCGGCCAGTTGCTCGCCGCGCTGGGCCGCCGCCGCGACGCCGCCGCCGATTTCACCTCCGCCATCGCCGCCGACCCATCCCGCCACACCTCCTTCTGGGGCCGCGCCCGCGCGCTCATCGAGATGGGACAGCCCGGACTCGCCGCCGACGACCTCACCGCCGCCCTTGCCCTCCGCCCCAGCGACCCCGCCCTGCTGGTCGACCGCGGCGAGTGCCGCTTCCGCTGCGGCGACTTGGAAGGCGCCGTGGCCGACTTCTCCGCCGCCCTGGAGCGCGACCCGCGTTGCGGCCTGGCCCTGGAGAACCGCGCCCGCGTCCTGCTCGCCCTGGGCCGCGGCCCCCAGGCCCGGGCCGATGTCGAGGCTGCCCTCGTCCTCCGCCCGGGCGACCCCCAGCTCCTCGCCCTCCGGGCCCGTCTCTCCTAGTCCCTCATCCGGCCCCCGCCCTTGCCTCGCGGTCCTCTTGCTGTCAGAATACTTCACAGGCCGCCATGCTTGGCCGCGTCCACGGAACCGGGAGAATCGCCCCATGAAGTCTGTCTTTGCCCGCTGCGCCCTGGCCGCCGCGCTGGCCATCGCCGCCCATGCGGGCGAGCCCCTCGAGGCTCTGGTCCCCGACACCACCCTCTTCCTGTTGCGCGTCAAGAGCGGATCGGGCCTGGCCGAGAAATGGCGCTCCACGGCCTACTACGCCTTCTGGAACCATCCCGAAACGCGCCGCGTGATGGACGCTCCCGAGGCCGCCCTGAGCCAGGCCGCCAGCGGGGCCGCGGCTTCCCTCGGTCTCTCCCTCGATTCGATCCGCGGCCTGCTGGCGGGCCAGTATGGGTT
Source organism: uncultured Planctomycetota bacterium (assembly GCA_964470775.1). Taxonomy (GTDB): domain Bacteria; phylum Planctomycetota; class Brocadiia; order CAIUPP01; family CAYYEE01; genus CAYYEE01. Next base: position 9,871 of record CAYYEE010000033.1, read on the forward strand.
CTACGTCTGCAAGGCCGAGCTGGGCCGCGGCTCCGGCGTCGAGTCGGCCGCCTTCTTCGAGGCCGGCGCCGCGGGCAAGACCCTCTTCCAAGCCCTGGCCCAGGCCACCGGCGCCCAGCGAGGCGGCGCCAGCCTCGTCGAGCCCTTCGCGGGCGGGCTCATTTTGCCCGGGCCCCTGGGCGCGTCGTTCCTGGCCCTGGCCTCCGTCAAAGACGCCCTCGTCGTCGCCTGGCCCATCAACGCCGCCCGCAACGCCATCACCCGCGTCCAGACCCCCCCCCGCGAGCCCCTGGCCTCTCTCCCCGCCTTCCGCTCCATCGGCCAGAGCCTGGCCGCGGACAGCGACGCTTTCCTCTACGCCAGCCCGCAGGCTCTCATATCCGTGCTGGAAGCCCAAGGCGTTCTGCCGGCCCCGGCCCGCGCGGCGCTGGGCGCCACGGGGCTCGACAGCGTCGCCAGTCTGGCCGCCGGCCTGCGCGTCAACGGCGCCATTCTTTTCACCGCCACGCTGCGCGTCCAGGGCGAACGCCGCGGTCTGTTGCGCCTGGCCGCCGCGCCGGCACCCGGCGCGGCGCCCCGCGGCGCCGGCGCGCTGGCTTCGCTGCTCATGGCCGCCGTCTTCTCGCCCAACGACGCCGAAGACAAGTCGCCGGCGCAGAAGGAGCGCGAAATCGAGGAGGCGCTCCGCCGCGGGGCGGCCCAGACCAAGGCGAAGGACGAATCCACCGCCAAGGCCGGGGGAGAAGAGGCCCCCACCGCGGAGGCCAAGGGCGGCGCGGCCCGCCGGCGCGGTCCGGGCCAGCGCCTCATCCGCGGCGCCCTGGAACGCGGCGAGCAGATTCCGCCTGACGTGGCCCGTTTCACGACCTTCCGCATCGAGCCGCCGCTGGCATGGGAAGTGTTCCAGGAGATCGGCGCGGTGTTCGCCCCCAAGGAAACCCAAGCCGCCGCCGCCAGGCTCCAGGAGGTGGCCAAACGCGCCGGCGCCAGGGACGCGGCCGAGCTTCTGGGCCTGCTGGGCAAGCGCGCCGTCGTGTTCACGCGGTACGTCAAGCCCTATCAGAACGCGGACGCCGAACAGACCGTCTGCGTCTTTGAGGCCGCCGACCGCAACGCTTGCGACCAGCGCCTCGCCGCTTTGCGCCAGAACTGGCCCGAGGCCTTTGGGGACAAGCGCGTCGCGGAAGGGGATTACTTTGTCTATGGTTGCAGGCTCAACGGCGAAGAGCTGTTCTACTGTCTCAGCGAGTCGCACCTGATCGTGGCCAACAACGCGCGCGCCGCGCTGGACTACATCCGCTTCGCCGGCTTCGACATGTCCGCCCTGGCCGCCCAGGACGCCTTTGCGCTGGCCATGGCCAAGCTGCCGCCCCAGGAGCAGCGCGTCTTCGCCACCTATCACAACCCGGCGCCGGAGTTTCTCTACCGGACCGACCGCATGCGCTCCAACATCCTCGACCCCGCCGTGGAGCACGCCGTCCGCGCCACGCCCTTGGCCAGCCTCTTCGTGACGGCGGTCAAGGGTCTGCGAAACACCCAGGCCCTTGCCCTTCTGCTGCCGGTCTCGGCGTCCGCCCTTGCGTCCACGCCGTCCGAGATCACCTTCACCAGCTACCACGCCGGCCCGTGACGCGGCCTCAGCCCGGCGACGGCGCCGCGTTCTTGGGCTTGTCCAGCGGCAGCATCACGGTGAACGTCGTTCCGGCTTCGGGGCTGCTTTCCAGCCGAATCTCGCCCCCGTGGTCCTGGACGATCTTCTGGCTGATGGAGAGCCCGAGCCCGGTGCCGCCCTCCTTGCGCGTCACGAACGGCTCAAAGACATTGACCTGGTCGCTGGGAGGAATGAACGATCCTGTGTTGTGGATGGCCACCTCGATGCGGTCGGTCTTGCGGGAGGTGATCGTCAGCACGCCGCCGTCGTTGATGGCGTCGACCGCGTTGGACAGGATATTCAGAAACACCTGTTGCAACTGGGTCGGGTCCAGCCAGATTTCGGGCAGGCTTTCGTCCAGCTTCACGTCCACGGTCACGTTGCGCTCCGCGGCGCGGTCCTTGACCAGCCTCAGCGAGCGGCGCACCACCGCGTTCACGTCGTGCGGGGCCAGGGTGGGCGCGGGCGGGCGCGCAAAGTCCATCACGCCCCTCAAGATGCCCTCCAGCCGCGTGACCTCCTCCACGATGATGTCCGCGTGGCGGCGGGTCTTGGCCTCGAGCGCTCCCGACTTGATCATCGCGCGCGCGAAACCGCCGATCGTCACCAGGGGGTTGCGGATCTCGTGCGCCACGTGCGCGGCCATGCGGCCGATGGTCACCAACCGCTCGCTGCGCAGCAGCTTCTCCTGCGCCTCGGCCAGTTCGCAATACGCTTGCTCGAGTTCCACCATCTGCTGCTGCACGCGGCGGAACGCCTCGGCCGCGGTGATGGCGATGGCCGCCTGGGAGGCGAACATGCTGAGCAGTTCCACGTCGTCGGCCGCGATAGGCCGGCCGCTGTACAGGTTGTCGGCCTCGATGAGCCCGATCGTCTCCCCGCGCGCGATGAGCGGCGACAGCACGTACTCGTTCGCGCCCAGCCGCTGGGCCAGGTCCCTGGCCGAGCCCGGGTCCTGAAAGGCGTTCCTCACGAGGATGGGGCGCTTCTGCATGACGCACTGCACCGCCACGTGGTCCTCCTGCATCAGGTCCACGCGGATGCTCCTGGCCAGGTTCGTCATGGCGTCGTCGCCCGCCGACCCGCGCGTGTCATACTTGCTCAGCAGCTCCTCCAGCGACTGCTCCTCCTGGCCCAGCCGCGCCCAGATGCGCCGCGCGTCCTCCAGGCTGGCCGGGCCCACGCCCTGGCGCCCTTCCAGAAAGCGCCTCGACTCGTCCTTGAGGAACAGCAGCGACCGGTTGAACCCCAGCGCCTGCCCGGCGGTCACGCAGGTCAGGATGAAGTGCAGCAGCCGGTCCAGCTCCAGCACGCCTTGCATGACTTCCGCGATCTGCCGCACGCGCGAGAGCTGATAGACCTTCTTGGTCTGATCCGTGATGTCCTGCGTGAGCTTCAGGACCTGCGTCACCTCGCCGTGCTGCCCCTTGACCGGGCTGGCCGTGTGGCTGAAATGGCGCAGCAGGCCGTCGCCCACGTGCAGCGTCTCCGTGGTTTCGGCGTGGGGCTGCCCCTCAAAGACCTTTTGCGCCACGCAGTTCTGGCACGGCCGGTCGCGGTGGCAATAGACTTCATAGCACTTGCGCCCGGCCACGGGCCGGCCGCGGCCGAACCAGCCCTCCAATTTGGTGTTGGCCCACAGCACGTTGTGGTCGCGGTCGACCAGCGCGAGGCCCGCGCCGATGACGCTGACCACGTCGTTGAGCTTCTGCCGCTCGCGCGACAACTCGGCCGCGGCCCGCGAACGCTCCGTCACGTCCAGCACGCAGAGCGTAAAGCCGATGTGCCGGCCCTCGCGGTCCATCAGCGGCCCCACGCTCACCTGCACCTGCCGCTCCTTGCCGTCCTTGCAGCGCATGGTCAGCTCTTCCTCGGCCGCGCCCTCGCGCAGCCCGCGCTGCAGCGCCGCGTCAAAGCGGGCCCGGTCCGGGAAGAACTCCGAGGCCATCCGCCCCTGCGCCTCCGCGGCCGCGAAGCCGAGCAGCCGCTCGTTGGCCGAGGCCCAGAAGCTGATCTTGCCGGCGGGGTCCACGGTGGCCAGGCCGATGGGGCTATGGCGCATGACCAGTTCCAAGTGGGCGCGATGGCGCTCGGCCTCGTCCTCGGCCCGCCGCCACTGCGTCACGTCGTCGATCACCACCAGCGCGGCCGGGCCCTCGGGCAGCTCCACCTTGGCCAGGCGCGCGTTGAAGACCCGTCCATCCTCTTCGTCGCGGATGTCGGGCAGGCGCCAGTGCCCGCCCTCGCCGAACACGCGGGGCAGCAACTCGTCCAGCTTCATGGGCCGGCTGACGGTTTCGGGCAGCAGCTCGTTCACAGGCCGATGGAGGCAGGCCGGCGCATCCAGCCCGAACATCTGGCAGAACTGGGTGTTGACCGAGAGCGCCCGCCCCTGGCGGTCGGCCACGCACACCCCGGAGGGGATCGCATCCAGCACGCACCGGTGGAACTCGTTAAGCACGCGCGTGCGCTGCAAGAGCTGGGCGTTCACCATGGCTTGCGCCAGTTGATCGGCGATCGTTTCGATCGCGACCACGTCACGGCTGACGAAGGCGTTCGGCTGCTTGTTCTCGACGTTGATGACGCCGATGGTGCGGTCGTGGATGCGGATGGGCGCCACCAATTCGGACCGGCACTGCGCTTCGCCCTCGAAGGCCACAATCCGGCGCGGCTCCTTGGTCACGTCATTGGCCAGCAGCGTCTCCCCGTGCTCCGCCACCCAGCCCACCATGCCCACGCCGAGCTTCTGGCGGTAGCCATAGCCCTGCTGCTCCGCGTATTCGCCCGACTGCGCCAGGAGCACGCACTCTTTGGCTTCCTGGTCGATGAGGAAAATGCTGACGTCGTAGAACCCGAACCCGTGGCGGATGGCCTGCACAACGCCGCGCAGCAGCTCCTCCATCTCCAGGGTCGTCATGGCGATCTTGCCGACGTCGCTGATCATCGCCAGGTGTTCGGCGAGGCGGCGCGCCTGTCCTTCGCGCGAGGGCTCGGCGACGGTGTCCTGTCCGCTCATCGGTGGATGACCTCCGCCAGAATCTGCGCCTCCAGGAGGCCGCTGAGCGGCCACACCGCCAGCACCGACGACCCCTGGTACACGCGCTCCAGACCACCTTCGGAACCCGACACCGTCTCCACGGGCAGCGCCCAGATCTCGGCCTCGGGCTCGAAGCGCAGCCAGAACTCCACGCCCAGCCACTCGTCGGCCAGCGCGACGGCGCCGCCCCGCAGCGCCTGCGTGGAGCGCAGCCGGCCGAGCTTGCGCCGGCCCTCGTCCAGGTAGTACCGGTCGTCGGCGTCGCCGGCTAGCAGGTTCACGTTGAACTCCATGGCGTAGAGCGCGCCCTTGGCCGCGGCCTGCGGCGCCACGCTCACCCGGGTGAGCAGCCCCCGCGCGCCCCAGGGCTCCAGCGTTTTCTCGATCGCGGCCGGGCCGGCCGCGCAGCGCAGCTTCAGCGATTTGCGCTTCACGCGTTCGCACGCGTAGGGGGCGCTCATCCACGCGCCCAGCTCGCTGGCCTTGCCCGACGCCACGTCCTTGATTGTCGTCCCGGGGGCGAACACGTGGTCCACCAGGCTTTCCTTGGGGCAGGCGTCGTAGACCAGGAACTTTTCGAGTCCGTCTTCCTTGGTCAGCAGCTTGTCGTGGATGCTCGCCGCGGCCGACTCCTCGGCGGCCTTGCCCGCGGCGTGCTGCAGGAGGTCGTGGTGATAGGCCTCCTCGCGGCGGGTGAGGTTGCACATCAAGTTGCAGGCCTTGTCCAGGTCGTCCCACTCGTAGAGGTGGCCGCCGCGGTCCGGTTTGACGTACATGCGCGCGCCCGCGCTGACGATGCGCGCCTCGGGGCGGCCGTCGAGGTCATAGTCGTCCATGTCAATGGCGGGCCGGCGCCGCCGCGCCGTGATGAGCCCCTCAGAGGTCAACAGACGGCGATAGGTCTCGAACCGCAGAAACGGCAGGTACAGCCCGCCGAACGCCCCGTGCCAATAGGCGCAGTTGCATTGTCCGCGGTACAGCTCGGTCCGCGACCGCTCCCGGCGCGACAGCGCCGCGCGGGAGCGATCCACCGCCGCGCTGACCTCCATCATGCGCGCGTACATCTGAGCCGCCTCGACGTACTTGGCCTTGAAATTGCGCCACGTGCCGCCGCGCACAAAGGGCCTCACGCGTTCTTCCACCTTGAGCGCCTTGAGGTCCTTGTCCAGTTCGCGGAACTCGCGCAGCGTCCTGGCCGGCAGCGCCCACTCCGTCATTTCGCGATACGACGCGTCGGGCAGGTAGATCTTGCCCACGGGCGGCGTAGTGGTCATGACGGTCGAGAACGTGCAGACGCGGATCCAGTCCAGGTTCTTTTTGATCGCCGTAAAGAACCGCATGAGCCACTTGTCGCCGTAGACGTGCGCGTAGGTCTTGGGCCAGACGCCGAACTTCTCGCCGTCGTCCGCGTAGGCCACGACGCGCTCGCCGCCTTCCGTGGCCAGGCCGCGCAGGAACTCGATGGTCTTTTCCGGCTCGGCAAAGGGGATGAGGTAGCGCAGCTTTTCGCAGCCGGGGAAGACTCTCAGCGTCCGGCCTTGGTCTTCGGTGACGTAGTAGCCCAGCAGTTCTTCCTGGCGCAGGCCCGCGCAGCGGAAGTGGAAGTCGTCCACCACGGTGTACTCGATGCCCGCGTCCGCCAGCGACGAGGCCACGCTGGCCTCCCACACGCGCTCGGCCAGCCACGCGCCCCGCGCCGCGGCGCCGAACAAGTTGCGCAGCCGCCGCGAGAACGAGGCCACCTGGCCGACGCGGTCGCGCTCGGGGAGCATGGTCATGATCGGCTCATACTCGCCGCCGCCCATCATCTCCACGCGGCCCGACTGGGCCAGCTCGCCCATGCGCGCCACCAGCGCCGGCCGGTTCTTCTCCATCCAGTCCAGCAGGCACCCGCTGTTGTGCAGGACGAACGGAATCTCCGGGAAGTCGTCCATGCAATCGAGGAACGGCTGGTAGGCGCGGTCGCACGCCTCCGCGTAGACGTGCTCGAAGTTGCCGACAGGCTGATGATTGTGGAAGGCCAGGACCAGTTGAATCGTCTTCATGACGCTCACCTCTGGGCTCTAAAAGCCACCGCCTGCTGGAACAGGTCCACGTAATGCAGCGCGCTGGAACGCCAGGACCAGTCGGCCCGCATGCCAGCGGCCTGGAGGCGTCGCCACGCCGTCTTGTCGCGATAGGCCGCCAACGCCTGATCCATGGCCCACAGCAACGCGTCGGGGGTGTAGTCGTTGAACAAGAAGCCGGTGGCGGCGCCGCTGGCCAGGCGGTCGGGCGTGGCATCCACGATGGTGTCGCCCAGCCCGCCCACGCGGCGCGCCACGGGCACGGTCCCATAGCGCTGCGCGGCCAGTTGCACCAGGCCGCACGGCTCGAACAGCGAAGGCATGAGCACCATGTCGGCCCCGGCTTGGATGCGATGGGCCAGGGCATTGTCGAACTTGAGGTGAATCGACGCCTGCGAAGGATACTGGCGCTGCAAGTCCGGGAAGTGGAAGTGGCACCACCACTCGCCCGTGCCCAGCAACACGAACTGCACGCCTTTGGCCATGAGCCCTGGAAACGCCGCGGCCAGAATGTCCAGGCCCTTCTGCTTGTCCAGGCGCGAGATGACGGCCACGAGGGGCGCGTCGCCCACGGGCAGATTGCACTCTCGCTGCAGGGCGCGCTTGCACTCGGCCTTGCCCGCCATGTCCGCGGCCGAGTACCGCTGCGCGATGGCCGGGTCCGTGGCCGGGTCCCACTCCTCATAGTCGAGCCCGTTCACGATGCCGAACACCCGGCCCACGCGATTGCGCAACACGCCGTCGAGGCCAAAGCCGCCCTCCGGCGTCTGAATGTCTCTCGCATAGGTCGGGCTCACCGCGTTGATCGCGTCCGCGAAGACAAGGCCGGCCTTGAGCAGGCTGATCTTGCCGTTCATCTCCAACTCGTTCGCGTTGAAGTGGCTCCAGTCCAGCCCCAGCATGGGCATGTCCAAGTGCCAGAACGCGCCCTGATGGAAAATGTTATGCACGGTGAGCACCGTGGCGGGGCGGTTGGCCGCGGCGTCGTTCCAGTACAGGATGCGCTGGTAGGCGGCGGCCAGCGCTGTCTGCCAGTCGTGCAGGTGCAGGACGTCGAAGGGCTCATCCAGGACGCGCAGCGTCTCGATCGCGGCGCGGGAGAGGAACGCGAACCGCTTGCAGTTGTCGCCATA
>CAYYEE010000034.1:0-17698 GCA_964470775.1 uncultured Planctomycetota bacterium
GAGGACATCATCGAGCGCATCAAGCAATTGTGCGCCGGCGGACAAGGCGAAAGCTTTCTCATCCCCGTGCTTCAGGACGTGCAGAACCGCTTCGGCTATCTGTCCAAGGAGCACATGGACGAGGTGTCGCAGCTGATGCAGATTCCGGCTGCCCGCGTGACGGGCGTCGCGACGTTCTACCACTTCTTCCGCTTCACCCCCAAAGGCAAGCATAAGGTGACGGTTTGCCTTGGCACGGCCTGCTTTGTGCGCGGCGCTGACAAGGTTCTGGCCCGGTTGAAGGAGCTTCTGGGGGTGGACGTGGAAGGCACCACGAAGGATGGGCAGTTCTCGCTTTCGTGCGCGCGATGCCTGGGCGCGTGCGCCCTGGCGCCGGTCGTGCTGGTTGATGAGAAGGTTTTTGCTGGCGTGAAGCCCGACGATTTGCCTAAGATACTGTCTGAATTCGGGTTCAAGGCCCGCAAGTAATCCTGGGGAAAGGTTGTCGCGATGAGCGGAAAGAAGCGCATCTTGATGGTGGATGACGACCGGGAGTTCGTGGCCGCGACCCGGATGCTGCTGGAGACGAATGGTTTTGAGTTCAGCTCCGCCAATGACGGCGCGAGCGGCATCGAGGCCGCGAGGAGGGTCAAGCCGGATCTCATCATCCTGGACGTGATGATGACCACGGAGACTGAGGGCATCGACGTCAGCCGCAAGCTGCGGGAGACGCCGGAGATGAAGAAGACGCCGGTCATCATGCTGACCAGCATCCGCAGGGCGATGAACTTGCCCTTCGCCTTTGAGCCGGATCCTGATTTGCTGCCGGTAACGGCTGTTCTGGAAAAGCCGGTCGCTTCGGCTCGTCTGCTGGAAGAGATTCACAAGCTGCTGGGCGCCTGACGGCCGGTTTGCGCTGCCTGCGCACGGGAGGTCCGCGGTTTCGCCGCTGGCCTCCCGCATTCTTTGGGGGCTGGCGGGCGTGTTGACTTGAGCGCGGGGCCGGTCTTTAATGCGGACACGCTGGTTCCCGCGTTTCTGGGAGCGCGTCGGCCGAGCCAACGGCTGCGCGTCTGGCGTGTGTTAACGGCCCGTTGAAAAAGACACCGCGTCGGCCGGGACATGGCGCCTCAGCCCGCCAACGGCGGGATCGCAACGTGTCCCCGGAACAGACGCGACATTTTCAACAGGCTGTTAAGAAATCGCCGAGCGGCCGGTGGTTTCTTTGGAGCGGCAAGGAGATGGGCTGCAAGCGCCTGGCGCTGGCTCTTGGGGTGGTTCTTGCCGTGACGGCTTTCGCGCGCGAATACGAGGTGAGGCTGTTGCGCGGGACGGAGCGGAGCGGGGTGTGGGGCACAGGGGAGTTTGAGGTCGCGGTGAACGAGTACGGGGCTGTGCGCATGGTCAAGGTGGGCGGCGCTGAGTATTTTTCCCAGGCCGCCGTTCTGTACACGAGCCCTGTGCCGCCGGGCGCTGCCAACGGAATTCGGGCCGTTCAGGGCGAGGGCGTGGGCGCGAGAGGGCTTGGTCCCGAGAAACCCACGATGAGGACTTCCCAGGCCGGCGGCGGGCGCGTGTTCGAGTTCGAGACCGTGATCGCCCGGCCGGAGATCCTGGACGGCGCGCCTGTCTGCCGCGTGAATCAGAAGGTCGCGGTGCTTTCCACAGGCGAGATCCGCGTGGGCTACGACCTGGAGTGGCTTCAGACGGTGCGATGGGACCACGTCATGCTGCTTCTCCTTCTTGATCAGAAGCAGTGCCACGGCCGCGAGTACATGGCGCTTGCCGGGGACAGCGTGTACGCGGGCGTTATGGAGCCTGGACCCGCGACCGAGCGACGGCTTCGAGGCGTTCCATTGGACCAGCTTACTCTGCGGCTGGACAAGGGGCCGTGCCACATCGTGTTGGACGAGCCGTCCGTCTGCGAGTTTTCGTGGGGCGGGGGCGTTCAGCTCTCGATCCGGCCCACGGAGGCGGCGCGGAAGGGGTTCATCTACGCGGGCCAGAAGGCCAGGTTTTCCTTCCGCATTCTTCTGCCGGTGTCACAGCAATGAGGACAGGAATATGCGACTTGCCAAAGGTCTGATGACGGCGGTTCTGGCTCTGGGATTGGCTCGGGTCTCCATGGGCAGGGCGACCGTGACGGAGTTGACGGCGGACGGGTTGCCGGCCGTTGTTCTGGAGAATGAGTTCCTTCGGGCCGTCTTCTCGCCGTCCAAGGGCGGGACCTGCGTGGACCTGCTGTACAAGCCCGCCAACAAGAGGATGCTGCAGAAGGGCGTGGGCGCCTTGTTCGGTAACCGGGTGTGGAACTATGCGGACAAGGACCTGTACTTCCAGTGGCAGACTGGCGCGTGGGAGCACGAGACGCAGACGCGCGCGGGGGAGGCCACGCTGCTTCTGCGGGCTTCGGGCAAGGCTGACTTCACGCGATCCACGGTATTTGAGAAGACAGTGACGCTGCGCGATGGCGAGTCGATGTTGCGCGTGAAGTACACGTTTTCGGTCGGCCAGGAGCTCATGGTCCCCAAGAAGATTGGGCTGTGGTTCAACAACGCGCTTGGCATCCCGGGCGAGGCTACGCGCTATCTCTGCCCGTTGGACGACGGGATGGCATCCATGGATTCCTCGACAGGCGGGCAGGTGTGGCTCTACAACCCGTCGCGCGGCTGGGCGGGGGCTCTTGGGGAATCGGGCGCGGGGCTGTTCTTTGAGATGGAGTTTCGCCGGCTGATGTGCTTTTACTTGTGCCAGGGCCGGCAACCCACGTTCGAGTACGCGTTCCGGACCATGGACATCAAGAACGGCGCGAGTTTCTCGACCGAGCAACTGGCCGTGGCCTTTCACGGGATGAAGGCGGCGCATGGGTGTGGGGGAGGGGTTGTGGCGGGGTTTGAGGCTCCAGAGGCGGTTACGGCGGCCGAAGCGGCCCGGGGGCTGCCGGCGAACGTCTATCTGACCGCTGGCGCGCCGATTCATGGGGAGTGGCGCGTGGTTCTGCGTCCGTTGCCGAAGGGCACAGACGTGGAACTGGGCCGCGGCTTGTTGTCGCTGGCGCCGGGGTCGGCAAAGACCGCCGCTTTCGAGATTCGCGCGCCCAAGGAGGGTACGTGGCTTCTGGTGGGCACGTTCTCCAAGGATGGCCAGGAGCTCATGGACTTCATCAAGCCGATTAATATCGGCAAGGCGTCCGCGCCGGTGCGCATTGCCGCGCGCGAGGAGCGTCTGGGCAACCCCAAGGAGCGCTTTGAGGACCGCGCGCCCCTGGCCGGAGCCGCGCCGAAGGACTTGACGTATTCGACCGAGATCGAGACGCCTCATGTCAGGTGGGCCAAGCCCCTGGCCGGCGGCAGGCTCAAGGTCCTTGTGCTGACCTCATGTCTGACCGGGCGCGAGGCGGCGGAGTTGGCGCAGCGTCTCGACATGGACCTTATCTGGGTGACGGCGGGAAGTCAGCAGGAGCTGGACGGCATCGCGTATCTGTTCAATACGCCGACGCGGAAGGACGCGCGCTATCTTGTGGCGCACATGAACGCGAACATCAAGCAGGCGCTGGCCGGTCCCTGTGACGCGATCGTCATCGGCGGCTTGCCGGGCGACATCTTCTCGGACGAAGTGGTCGCTCTGATGCGGAAGAAGGTGAGCGAGGGGGCCGGGCTTGTCAGCGTGTCGCCGACCAAGGGGAGTGACAAGTTCTATGAGTTGCTGCCTGTTGAGCGTGAGACTCACCGGCGCTTGAGGTTGGGGGCATGGCAGTCGGTCAAGCCGCACTATCTGACCACGGGAGTTCCTTTCGAGGCGTTGCCGGCCACGGATTACGTCAACTACAAGGCAAAGGGCGAGACAGTGGCCGTGGCCGCCAAGAAGCCGCTTGTGATTGTCCAGGACGGCCCGGACAAGGGGCGTGTGGCTGTCCTGGCCTACAACACGGGGTGGCAGGGATCGGGCGCGTACATGAGCGGCATCACGCCGTGGGTGGAGGAAGCGCGCCTCGACTATCCATACTGGGAGCAGCATTTTTCGCTGCTGTGCAAAGCGATCGTCTGGGCGGCGAGGCGCGAACAACCTGTGAACGTCACTTCGATAACGGCCAAGGGGGATGCTTCGAGCATCTCCCTGACGCTCAAGACGGCCAACTCCGGTGGGCCAAAGACACTGGACGCTGAGATCACCGCGATGGATGCCTTTGGTCGTGTCACGGCCCGGTGCGCCGTGAAGGCGGCGATTGTGGCTGGCGACGGAGAGACGACAATCCGCGCGCCCGCGCCAAAGGCGGTCGCCGGGCTGACCCTGGTCTCCGCGATTCTTCGTGACGAGCAGGGGCGTTCTGTCTGGTGGGGGACGGCGACGTGCGAAACGCCGAGCGCGCTGAAGATCGAGGGGTTATCCCTGGACAAGAAGACCTATGACCCAGGCGAGACCGTGAAGGCCAGCTTCCGGAGCATGACGACCAACGGCCAGTCCCTGGACGCGACCGTGCGGGCGGAACTGACGGACAGCCTTGGGCGGCTCATATTCCGCCAAGAGAAGAAGGTGAGGCTTTCGGCAACGGCGACCCCCATCGGCTTTGACGCGCCCTTGGGCGCGCCCCTTGCCACCACGGCAACGCTGCGCGTGGAGGTCAGCGCGCCCGGACAAGCCAGCGCCGCGGTCGAGAAATCGGTCATTACGTTCCCCGAGAAGTTCGCCAAACGGCAGTGGGCGGAGTGGGAACATGCGGTGTGGGGCAACCCCTATGGATCCTATGTGCGTGAGTACATGAGCCCTTTGATCAGCCGACGCATGAAGGACATCGGCATCGGCGTGGCGCTGGCGTCGTCAAGTTGGCGAAACGAGCGCGAGTTCGAGGGCGCGGTGCGCGCTGGGTTCCAGATCATGCCCATGAACTGTTCCTTTGGCGCGATCAGCGTTGGGCATCGTCCACCCAAGGGCAAGCTCTCGTTTCAGGAGCAACAGGCGCTGTACCTCAAGACGCACGACAAGCAGTACCTGGTTCGGCCTGTATGCCTCAACGACGCCAAGGACTTGGAGCCGCTGGCGGAGAAGCTGAGGGAGGTGGCCAGCTACGCGGGCTGGCTGAAGCCGATCGGGTACAACCTGGGCGACGAGATGAGCGTGACGCACTACGTGAGCGCGTACGACTATGATTTCGCGCCTGCGGCGCTGGCGGCGTTCAGGGACTGGCTGAAGAAGTCGTATGGCACGCTTGAGGCGCTGAACGCGGAGTGGGAGACAAGCTTCGCTTCCTGGGACGCGGTCATGCCCATGACCGCGCTTGAGGTCAAGGATCGCGCCAACAAAGCGCCGTGGGCGGACCACAGGGCGTTCATGGACGATACCTTCTGCGGGTTCTTCAAGTGGGTTCGGGAACGGCTGAGGGAGAAGGACCCGGAGGCGGGTGTTGGGCTTTCGGGCAGCCAGGCCGCGGAGGCCTATGGCGGGTACAACTGGCGCAACCTGGCGGCGGCTCTTGATTTCGCGCAGACGTATACGCATCAGAACACGGAGATCATGCATCGGTCGTTCGGCCCCAACCTTCCAAGGGCGCCGTGGCATGGCTATGGCGTGTTCAATCCCAACGTGCGCGGGGCGATCTGGTTCCGGTTCTGCAACAGCAACTATGGCGGCTCTTACTTCTCTCAGAACTCGCTGTTCAACCCTGACATGACCTTCTCCGGCACGGCGAAGGACATGGCGCCTATCATTCACGAACTGCGCGGCGGCTTGGCCACGCAGTTGCGGGGCTTCCCGCGCGCCGTGGACATCGGCGTGCACTATTCTCACGCGAGCATCCGCGCCGCCTTCATCTCGGGCGCGGCGGCTTTGTTTCGCGAGAACCGCAACGGCTGGATTCAGGCGCTTCAGGACCTGGGGTTCCAGTGCGAGTTTCTGGCCACGCCGGAGCTGGAGGCGGGCGAACTGCTCAAACGCGGGTATCGGGCTTTCGTGCTGCCGTGTTCCATTGCGCTGAGCGCTCGGGAGATAGAGGCATTGTGCGCTTACGTAGAGAAAGGCGGGTTGGTGATGGCGGACGGCTGGGCCGGACTGATGGACGAACACTGCAAGCCCTACGCGCAACGGGCCGCGGATGGGCTGTTTGGGGTCAAACGCGGCGCGGCGAACCTTGGGGCCGCGCAGGCTGAAGGCAGGGCGGTTTTCTCGACCGATCAGGGCGATTGCCGGTTGAAGGGCGTGGCCTATGACGTGAGCGTGGCTGAGAAGGACCTGGCCGCAGGGCCGGGAAAGCCTCTCGGCGCGCACGGCGCTGCGCCACTGGGCATCGTCAACCGCGCGGGGGACGGAGCCGCGGTGTTTTTGAACGCGTTCATGGACGCCTACCCGCAGCGACGCTCGCTGGGCATCGAGGAGCCGTTGCGCCGCGTCGCGGAGGGGCTGCTCCTTCTGCGAGGCATCCGGCCCGTGGTGGGGGTGTCCATCGAGGCCACGCCTCGCGCGTACGCGCTGATCAATCGGTTCGAGTCGGGTGGGGCCGGCATTGTGACCGCGGTGATGAACTGGGAGGGAAAGGCGGCGGATTGGTCGGCGCCGATTTCTCTTGACCTCCCGAAGGCGGGGCAGGTTTATGATCTGCGAAAGGGCGCTTGGGTTGGCGAGACGAACAAGGTGAGGACGTCGCTGCTGGCTGGCGATGCGGCCCTCTATGCGGTTCTGCCGGCCAGGGTGACGGGAGTGAAGGTGGGCGCGTCGCCGGCCCAAGCAAGGGCTGGCGACGCGGTGGCCGTGACGGCTCAGGTTGTGTCCACGGCGCCAATGGCTTGGCGGCATGCGCTTCGCTTTGAGGTCAGAGGGCCAGACGGGGCGGTGGTTCCGCACTATGGCGGCGTCATTGCGGCTGATGGTGGCAAGGGCCAGTCGGGGCTGGTCCTTGCACTAAATGACGCGCCGGGGAGGTGGACTGTGACCGTTAAGGACGTTGTCAGCGGCCTCAAGGGCGAGGCGTCTTTCGTCCTGGCGCAGCCTTAGCAGCCTGTTGAAAATATCGCGTCTGTTCCGAGGACAGGTTGCGGTCCCGTCGTTGGCGGGCTGAGGCGCCATGTCCCCGCCGATGCGCTGTCTTTTTCAACGGGCCGTTAGACCTCGGCGCTTCCGCGCCCCCATTGTGGGCGAGTGGATGCTGTGGTACGATACTGACTGGTCAGTTCTGGCGTTGTAGGAAGGGGACGGGGGCTGCGCGCCGCTGACTTGGGCGGCGTCAGGAAAGAGGAGCCATGGTGATCTCGACGGAACCGCCCGCGCCTAAACGCGGGGACGGCGCGGAGAAGCGGCGCCGCATCATGATCGCCGCGGAGAGGCTTTTCGCATCCGGCCGCTTCCACGAGATAACCCTTGACCGCGTGGCGGAGATGGCCGGGGTCGGCAAGGGGACGATCTACCGCTTCTTCAAAGACAAGGATGACCTTGTGTTGCAGGTCGCCATGTCCGGGTTCGACGAGCTCTGCTGCCTTGTGGAGGCGATTTCGCGCGAGAACATCCCCTTTGGCGCCCAGTTGTCCAAGGCTTGCGAGAGCATCAGCGCCTTTTTTGCGACCCGTCGCCAGCTCTTTCGGTTGATGCAGTCGGAGGATGCCAGATTGAGGCTTTGCCGCGGCCCGCACAGCAAGGAGTGGGACTCACGGCGCCAGAACCTTGTGCGAGCGCTGGCGATGATCCTGAAGCGTGGGGCCACGGAGGGCGTGTTGCGAAGGGATGCGCCGGCGGAGGTCCTGGCCGCCTACTTGATGGGAATGATGCGTTGCCGGGCGCGGGACCTCGAGAACGCGCCCGAGGATTGGCGCGGGCTGGACTCGACGCTTGATCTTTTTGTCTGGGGCGCTTGTCGCGTGGACGAGCGCGGCCGCCGTACCATTGGCGATGGGAACTTTCCCAGCCGGACTTCCGGGCGCCGGGGAATCTCTAGGAGCCGTTGAGGGACATGAAGAAGACGATCATCATCCTGTTTGTTCTGTCTGCGCTGGCGTACCTGGGATATGAGGTGGCTCGGCGGGTCAGCGTGTTGAGAGCAAGGGAGAAGGAGGGCGGCCGGCGCGGCGGAGCGGCCGTGGCGGTGGAGGTGGGCTCGATTCGCACGGGCAGCATTCTCGAGACAGGCCAGTTCACAGGGTCTTTGCAGCCGCGCTACAGCTTCACGCTGGCGCCCAACGTTGGCGGGCGGCTGCAAAGGCTTCTGGTGGACGTTAGCGACACGGTGAAGAAGGGCCAGCTTGTGGCGAGGATCGAGGACGAGGAGTATGTGCGCCAGGTGGAGCAGGCCAAGGCGGAGATGCTTGTGGCTCAGGCGTCTCTGAAAGAGCAGGAGAGCTCGCTGGAGTTCGCGCGGCGCGAGTATGAGCGCGCCGACAGCTTGCTGGCGCGGAACATTGCTTCCGAGTCCGAGACGGACGTGAAGCGTTCGGTGTTCAAGGTGGCCGAGGCGAAGAAGGCCGTGGCTGAGGCGCAGGTGGCGCAGAAGCTGGCGGCGCTGAAAGCGGCTGAGGCGCGGCTGGCCTACACGAAGATCATCGCGACGTGGGAGAGCGGGGACGACGTTCGCGTGGTCGGCGAGCGGTTCGTGGATGAGGGCGCCATGCTCAAGACGGGCGATCCGATCGTCTCGATTCTTGACATCGGGGTGTTGAAGGGCATTGTGCACGTCATTGAGCGTGACTACACGCGCATGCGCCTGGGGCAGAAGGTGGAGATCACCACGGACGCGTATCCGGGGAAGATTTTTCCGGGAACCGTGGCCAGGATCGCGCCGCAGTTGAAGGAGTCTTCGCGCACAGCGCGCGTTGAGATCGAGGCGCCCAACGCGGACGGTCTGCTGAAGCCGGGCATGTTCATCCGAGTGTCGGTCGTCTATGGTGAGCACGAGAACGCGACCTTGGCGCCTGCGGCCGCGGTGACTAGACGAGAGAATCAGATGGTCATCTTCACCGTGGACGCGGACAAGCAAATCGTCCACATGGTTCCAGTGAAGGTTGGCGTCACGAACGCCGATGTGGCGGAGATTCTTTCGCCCAAGGTCTCCGGTCTTGTGGTGACCATGGGGCATCACCTGCTTTCGGAGGGGGCGGCGGTGACCTTGCCTGGCCAGAAGGCGGAGGGCGGGAGCAAGACGAAGCCGCGAGGGAAGGCGGAGGATGACGGGAAGAAGCAGGGCGCTGGCAGGGGGGCGAGCAAATGAGTTTGTCGAGCTTCTCCGTCCATCGGCCGGTGTTCGTCACGATGGTCGCGCTGATCGTGATCATCCTGGGCGGCGTATCGCTGATGAAGCTTCCGATCGACCTGATGCCGGATATCACGTACCCGACGCTAAGCGTGACGACGACATATGAGAACGCCAGCCCTGAGGAGATGGAGGAGCTGGTGACGCGGCCGATCGAACAGGCCGTGTCGTCGGTTACGGGAGTGGAGCACGTCACGTCGTTTTCATCCGAGGGCAACAGCAACGTCCGCATTTCGTTTTCGTGGGGGACGGACGTGGACGCGGCGGCCAACGACGTGCGCGACCGTCTGGACCGTGTGATCGCCAGGCTGCCGGAGGAGTGCGACCGGCCGGCGCTGCGCAAGTTCGACATGGCCAGTTTCCCGGTGCTGATGTTGGGGGCGTCGAGCCACCTTGACCCGGTCCGGCTCCGCGACATCATTGACGAGCAGATTAAGTACCGCATCGAGCGCCAGCCCGGCGTTGCCTCGCTGGACGTCTGGGGCGGGCTGGAGCGCGAGATTCACGTGAACCTGCGGCCGGACAAGGTGAGGGCGCTGGGTCTCTCTCTCGACAAGGTCCTCTCCGCGATTGACGCCAGCAACGTGAACCTGCCCGCTGGTTTCATTGATCAGGGGAATTATGAGATCACGATCCGGACTCCCGGCGAGTACTCGACCGTTGATGAAGTGGGCAGCACGGTTCTGGCTGTGCGCGATGGCGCTCAGATTCTGCTCCGAGACGTGGCGGAGGTTGTTGACACATGGCAGAAACCGCGGCGTCTGGTTCGCATAGACGGCCAGTCCGGACTCCGTCTTTCGGTGTACAAGCAGTCGGGCCGCAATACGGTGGACGTGGCTCAGGCCGTGCTCAAGGAGATCGACAGCATCAACCGTGACATGCCGCAGATCAAGCTGACGGTCATCATCGACACGTCCGATTACATTCAGCGATCTATCTCGACCGTGGCGCAGGCCGCGATCTATGGCGGTTTGCTGGCGATTCTGATTCTGGTCGTCTTTCTTCGTCATCTTCCCAGCACGCTTGTCATCGCCGCCAGCATTCCCGTGTCAATCGTCGCGACTTTTGCTCTCATGTATTTCTGCAATTTCACGCTCAACCTCATGACTTTGGGCGGGTTGGCGCTGGGCGTAGGCATGTTGCTCGACAACTCGATTGTGGTTCTGGAGAACATCCACCGTCTGCGAGAGGAGGAGGGGATGCCGCCCAAGGAGGCGGCGGTCCAGGGATCGGGTGAGGTGGGGGCGGCTATCGTCTCGAGCACGCTGACCACGGTGGCGGTGTTTCTGCCTCTTGTGTTCGTCGAGGGCATGAGCGGCGTCATGTTCAAGCAGCTTGCGTGGGTTATCGGGTTCGCGTTGCTGTGTTCGCTTGTCGCGGCGCTGTGTCTTGTGCCTATGCTGGCGGCGCGTTTGACGGGCGAGGGCGCGGGCGGCGCGACGCGCAACGGCCGGTCTCTGGCGCACAAGCTGTATGCGGCCACGGGGCACGGTTTTGCTATCCTTGAGAACGAATACAAGAGACTGCTGCACGTGAGCCTGAACCACCGGGCGATTGTTGTCGCGTTGGCGGTGATGGGGCTTGGGGGCAGCCTGGCGCTGATCCCGCTGATCGGCGTGGAATTGATGCCGGCGACGGACGAGGGTGAGGTTCGCGTCTATGTGGAGGGGGAGGTGGGTGTTCGCATTGGCATCACCGAGGACAAGATCGCTCAGATTGAGAAGATCGTCCGAGACACGGTGCCTGAGCTGAAGAACATGGTGAGCAGCGTGGGGGGCACTCCTTGGCGCGGCGGCAGCAGCAACACGGGCGAGATGCGCATCGCGCTGAAGCCGCTGTCGCAGCGGAAGCGCTCCAGCGAGCAGGTGGTCGCGGCGCTCAGGAAGAGCCTTGCGAAGATACCGGGTGTGCAGATCCGGACGCGCGTCTCCGAGGGCTTCATTGGCCGGGTGACGCGGCGCGGCAGTTCCGGCGAGGAGCGAATCGAAATCGAGATTCGCGGACACGACCTCAACGTGGCGGACGCCCTGGCGGAGAAGGTCAAGGAGTTGTCCGAGACGGTTTTGGGCGTTACAGACGCGCGTATCACCCGAGAGTCTGGCGCGCCGGAGGAGCTGGTCGTGATTGACCGCCTGAAGGCCGCGGACATGAGGGTGGATGTGTCCCTCATCGCTAACGCGGTGAAGACCGCTCTGGGCGGGACGCGCGCTTCGTACTTCCGCGAGGCTGGCAAGGAATACGAGATCGTTGTCAAGGTCGCGGGGGCGGACCGCATGTCGTTGCGCGACATCTTGGACTTGACCGTGACCAGCGCAACGGGCGAACAGGTGGTGCTTCGCAACGTGGCGCATGCGCAGCGGCGCATTGGTCCGGTGCGCATCGAGCGGCGAGAACAGGAGCGCGTCACTACGGTCGCGGTCAATATCGCGGATCGTGACGTAGGTTCTATCATCTCGGATCTTCGCGACAAGTTCGCCGAGGAGCTGCCGATTCCTCGCGGTTTTGAGGTGAAGTTCTCGGGCGAGTATGAAGAGCAACAGAAGGCGTTCGTTGAGCTTATGATCAGCCTGGCGCTGTCGCTCGTGCTGGTCTACATGGTCATGGCCTGTCAGTACGAGTCGCTTCGGGACCCGTTTGTGGTCATGTTTTCTGTTCCGTTTGCCGCTATCGGCGTCTGCCTGATGCTATTCCTCACGGGAACGACCTTCAACATCCAGTCGTTCATTGGGTGCATCATGCTGGGCGGCATTGTGGTCAACAACGCCATCTTGCTGGTGGACCACACGAACTTGCTGCGCAGGCGCGACGGGATGCGCGTGCGAGAGGCCATTGAGGAGGCCGGCCGGCGCCGTCTGCGGCCGATCCTGATGACCGCGCTCACTACGATTCTCGGTCTGGTTCCTCTGGCTCTTGAGTTGGGCGAAGGCTCCGAGGCGCAGTCGCCTATGGCGCGCGCCGTTGTGGGCGGGCTTCTCAGTTCGACGCTCATCACGCTTGTGATCGTGCCTGTGGTCTATTCGCTCTTTGAGAACAAAGCGGCCAAGGAGGAACGCGAGTCGGTCAAGGACGGTTGAGCCGGTCGCGTTCGAGTCGCGCTTGTCGGGCCGGCGCAAATGAGAAAGCCCCTGGCTGCGCGGCCAGGAGCTTTGTGTTGCGTGGCGGCGGCTGGCTGCTATTCGCCTGCAGCCTGGAAAGCGCCGATTCCCTTGCCGGAGAACGTTACGCGATCGGGGAGAACGGCTGGGCCTTCGGCGCGCAGATCGCCTGTGCAGAAGACGACGGGGCGGGCGCGGAAGGCGGGGGTGAAGCGCACGGTTTCGCCCGGCGCCGCATGTCCGGAGACGAGGCGTTCGTTGGCGCGGTTGGGCCTTGAGTCGTAGGTGAACAAGCCCAGGACCGGAACGGGCGCGGTCCCGGCCTCGATGCGGACGCGGTGCATGCCGTAGCCCAGGCCGGTGATTCCCTTGCGGTTCTCGATGAAGAGCTTTTCTCCTTCAACGGTAGTCCAAGGAATGTTGGCCGCGATTTCGCATCGGAGCTGGCCATCGACGATGACATTGAGGGCGCCACCGTTGGGCGTGTCCACATAGGCGATGGCGATGTCGGTGCAGGGGATGTCGATCTCGATGGCTTGGCCGGGGGCGAGCAAGGCTTGGCGCGAGCCAAAGGGGGCTCCCCACTCCGACGCGAAGGGCTGGGTCTTGACGCCGCCCATAGCCCAAAGGGGATGGTCCACGTCGTATTGGCGCCGGTTGGGGCAGAGCTTGGCGTCGACCGCAGTGAGGCGGGCGCCTTTGCCTGCGATTTCGAGGACGTGCCGGTCGCCCAGAGAGGCGCGGCCGTGGCGAAACAGGGAGTTGCGAATGTCGCGGGCTTCCACGCCCCGGCGCGCAGGTTGCTTGACGCCGTCCACATAGGGTTCAGGTTTGTCGTCCTCTGACACTCCCCAGCAGTTGATGGCCGTGTCGTCGAAGATGAACTTGGCGCCGCGGATGCGCGGGCTGGAGGCGTCGTAGGTGACCATGTCGCCTTCCCATCCATAGGTGTTGCGGTGGGCGCGCTCGGGGAGGCTGCGTTGGGCTTGGCCGGTCTCGATGGGATCCCAGCACTCGAAGGCGCGTTCGAGGACCTTGAACCACAGGAAGTGCGAGGCGGCTTGCGGGTGGCCGTCCTTGGGGACGAAGGCGCGGCGATTGCACCAGCGGGTGACCTCGTCGCCCGCATTACCGTAGTCGAGGAACGGTATCTGGTAACGCAGGGCCAAGGCTTGAAGATCGCCAGCATTGGGAGTGTAGCCGGCCTGGTTCTGGAACATGCAGAAGATGAACTCGACGTCCGGACAGTTGCGCTGGAGCCAGCGGATCATGCCCTCGAAGACCGCGACTTCGTCGGGTGTGTCGGTCTTCTCGTTGGCGCCGCTTCCGAAGATGACGAGGTCGGGCCTTGGGCCTTCGGGCCGGGTGAACAACTCGGGATACAGCTCCTGCCACTTGCGGCCGGCGGGGTGGCCGTTCGTGTTTTCGCCGGGGGGCAGCGTCAGGAAGCTGTACTCGCGCAGGCCGGAGTGGGCTTCGCCCACGCAAGATCCGTCGCAGGCCATGAAGTTGAGGCATATCTTGCTGACGGGCAGGTTGAACTTGCGCATCAGTTCCAAGCGAAGGCGTCCCGCGTAGCTGAAGTAGTGCTGCCACCAGCCGATATAGCCCTCCAGGTCGGGACGTTGGGCCAGCTTGGAGTCAAAGATTCTGTCTGACTTGGGCTGCTTGAAGGTGGGGGAGGCGGGGTCCTCGTCATATAGGTACATGGGGGGATTGGCGCTGCCGCGGTCGATGCTGGAGCCCATGACGAGGATGTGGATGGCTTCACCTTTCCACAGCTTCTGGATCGTCCGGGGGATGTGGCGGTAGATGGCTGGCATGGGGCGCGCGGACGGCAGGCGGGGCCAGGCTCTGGGGCCGGAGCAGAGCGATGGGCTCCAGAACCACACCTGGGCCTTGTCCGACGTGTTTTCGAGCTCGACGGCCAACGCGATCGTGTTGACATCGTGCGTGTGAGACTGTTCGCCCTCGGTGAAATGGCCGATGATCTCGGCGTCCTCGATCTTGATCTCGAACGCGCCCTCCGCCTGGGCGCTGGCTTCATACGCGCGGGCGGTGACGAGTTCCCCCCGGGCATGGCGCGGGAAGGTTCGTTTGTCGGACATGCCGAACTCGCTTGGAGTCCATTCGCCATCCTGGCTGTCGAGTTTGAGCAGGCGGATGCGCGCGTGGGCGACGCCAGCGGCGGATTGGTGGCCGAACACGGACAGGCTGACCTTCTCGCCGTGGGCAAGGGAAACGTCGGGGAGCGTGATGAACTGCCACATCCTCTTGCCGGGCTGGACGGAAACGAGATTGCGGACGGAATAGGCTGGCCGCACGGTTGCCGGGGCGTGCGCTTCGTGGGTCACTTTGACGTCGCCCCAGGCGTTCGCGTTCCAGAAAGAGACGTAACCCGACTCGAAACGGGCGGCGCGGCCTAGGCGGTGGTTGTCGAAAGAGTGGAACTCGAACGCAGGGTTGAGCAAGAGGTTCGTGGGCATAGTCGGCGTCTCCGCACACAGGGCTGGCGAGGCCAGGGCCAGCAGCCATACAGCTATCTTTCCAGGTGGCATGATGGGTCTCCGTGTCTGATCTCGCTTCGGCTAGACCGGGCCGGAAGCCCGGCGCCTTCGCGCCTGACGCGGCAAAGCGACAATAATACCGCAGTTCTCGTGCAAATGGGAACGGGAGCGCCCTTGCTTGCGGGCGTTGTTTCTGATACGCTTCACATGATCCTGGTCGGCAAGCTTGTGGGCTTTGTGGCTGCGGTCGCGCGAAGGCATGTCGCTGACGGTGAGGTGGAGGGGTGGCCGCATGACGGGCGTTGCCGGCCGGGGCCAGCCGCTCTGTGTCAAGGAGTCGCATGCAGATGCTTGAGAAGGCATTGAGCGCCCTCGACGCTGACTTCCCAATCACGGGGACTGTCCTCGTCGTGGACGACGACCCGCTGGCGCTGGCGTACGCCCGCCGCCTTCTGCTGGCCAAGGGATTCCAGGTCCTTCAGGCGCTCTCCGGCGAGGAAGCGCTGCGGCGGTTGCGGCTGGAAGGTTTTCAGCCGGACGTGATTGTGCTTGATATGCACATGGATGGGATGACGGGGATCGATTTTCTCAAGGAGATCAAGGCAGACTCGCGGCTGAGGCTGATCCCGGTGCTGGTCGTGACGGGCGACAAGGATTACAAGATCGACGCGCTGAACCTGGGCGCGTCGGACTTCATTGCGAAGCCTTTCCGCGTGGCCGAGATGCAGGCCAAGATCAACACGCAGGTGCGGATGTGCCAGGCGGTCAAGGAGCTGGAGTCGATTGAGGACATCCTGCTGACGCTGGCCAATACGGTGGAGGCGCGCGACGCGTACACGGAGGCGCACACGCGGCACGTGTCGGCGCTTTCGGGCGCGGTGGGGCGCGCGCTGCACCTGGAGGAGAAGGGCGACGTGCGCGTGCTGGAG
Organism: uncultured Planctomycetota bacterium; assembly: GCA_964470775.1. Lineage (GTDB taxonomy): Bacteria > Planctomycetota > Brocadiia > CAIUPP01 > CAYYEE01 > CAYYEE01. The sequence continues at coordinate 15,737 of CAYYEE010000034.1, forward strand.
TTGGCGGGCCATCTGCACGACATCGGGAAGATCGGGGTTTCTGACGCCATCCTTATCAAGCACGGCCCGCTGTCTGAGGACGAGACGGTGATCATGCGGACGCACAGCATGATCGGGTACAACCTGCTGAAACCGTTGCGGTCGCTGCGCGACGCTCTGCCCGCGATTCTGCACCATCACGAGAGGTGGGACGGGTCGGGTTATCCGGCCGGGCTGACGGGCGAGAGCATTCCATTGTCGGCGCGCGTGGTGGGCTTGGTGGACTGCTTTGACGCGCTGACGACGGACCGGCCGTATCGAGCGGCGCTGCCTCGAGAGAAGGCGATTGAGATCATCCTGCGAGATGAGAATCGCCGGCTCTGGGATCCCAACGTTCTCGACGTCTTTCTGACCGTTCTCCAGAATCCTGATCCGGAAGTGGCGCGTTTGCTGTAGCGTCTGGCGCCGAGAGGGTCTGTGGCTCTAATTTGCAGGCAGCGCGGCGGGGTGGATGGTGTCTTGCCGCTTTTGCGTTCGGGTGTATGAGTTATTTTTTGGCGTTGAGAGGAATCAGGAGGGTGCGCAACATGGCGAAGAAGCAAGACGTCAAGTTCACGGGGAGCGAGTCGGAAGGCGGCATTACCTCCAGCTACGCCAACGCGGACGGCGTTGCGCTGAAGGCGCCGTATTCGTTTTTCGGTTCGATTTACGACCTCGATGAGGCGCAGGCGGTGATTTCGGCCATGCGTCAGGACAGCTTGACGATGGGTCCGCAGGTCAAGGCATTCCAGCAGGAGTTCGCGGCGATGTGCGGCGTGAAGCACGCGTTCGCCATGTCGAACTGCACGACGGCCATGCACCTTGCGACGCAGTTGTTCGACATCCGGGAGGGCGACGAGGTCATCGTGACGCCGAACACCTTTATCGCCACGAGCCTGGTGATCCTGAAGGAGAAGGCGATTCCGGTGTACGCGGACATCGACCCGCGGACGTTCAACATTGACCCGAAGGATATCGCCCGCAAAGTGACGTCCAAGACGCGCGCGATCTATGTGGTTCATTATGGCGGTTTGATGTGCGACATGGACCCGATCATGGAGATCGCCCGCAAGCACAACCTGTACGTGCTGGAAGACTGCGCGCATGCGCCGGGCGCGGAGTACAAGGGCCGCAAGGCGGGGTCGGTCGGTGACGTGGGATGTTTCAGCTTCCATTCGCTGAAGAACATGACGACCCTGGGCGAGGGCGGCATGATCACGACGAACCGGGATGAGTGGGCGGCGAAGATCGAGTCGCTCCGGTGCATGAACTTGACCCACTGGGACCCCAAGCAGACCAAATGGACTTTTGGCGATATCGTGATGGAGAAGAAGACCCCAATGGATTACTGGATCCCGAGCCACTTTGATGTGGACGACGTGCAGGGCCACTGGGGCAACAACTATCGCATGAACGAGATTCAGGCGGCCGTGGGCCGGGCGCAGCTCAAGAAGCTGGACATGCTTAACCGGAAGAGGCAGGAGATCGGCCGGCGCATTACGGCTGGCATCAAGGGCATCAAGGGTGTGACGCCGATGTATGAGCCCAAAGAGGGCTATAACCACGTCTACCACCTGTACACGCTGTGCATCGAGGAGGAGAAGCTGGGCGCCAGCCGCGATGATTTTATGCGCGTGCTGTACCGCGACTTCGGCGTGCAGGGCATTCAGCACTACCAGCCCACGTATCATTTCACGGGCGTCAAGAAGCTGGGCATCACAGGCAAGTGCCCGAATGCCGAGGCCTTCTTCTACAAGCGTGAGACGAACCTGCCCATGCATCCGCGCCTGACGGAGGAGAATATCCAGGCGATGATCGAGGGCGTTCGCGGGGCCGCGGCAAAGGTGCGCAAGTAGGATTGGCGGCGCAGGATCGGACGCGGGGGGCCGGAGGGCGGCTCCCCGCGCTGTTTTCGGGTTTCGCGGGGGAGTAGACGGAGTCATG
>CAYYEE010000035.1:0-17565 GCA_964470775.1 uncultured Planctomycetota bacterium
GTAGTAGTGGTTGTCCCAAAGGAACACGCCGTTGCGCGTCACGTAACGCGTTAGGAAATCGCGCACGTACGTCTTCGTCGTCTCGGCGTAGCGCGGGGCGCCCGTAGCGGCCGTGAGCGCCTCGGCCGCCAGCAAAGAGGGCTGGTCCCAGTAAAGCGAACACCCCTTGGGCGCGTCGATGGCGCGGTAGTGGCGGCGGGGAATCTCAGGGGGGCGGCGGTCGTCTTCGGGGTAGCGGCCGGTCCGCGTGTCCAAGCTCGACATCCACATGTCGCAGGGCGAAGGCCCCAACCGCGCGCTTCCATCCGCTAGGATCGCGTCCAGGTGCGACTTCACCATGTCCAGATAGCCTGGCCCCATCGCGCCTCCTTCATTTGCCCGGCGGCATCCAGTCCTCGCCGTTGCTCCACACGCCCGCGTCGGATTCCACCCGCCACGCCTTGAAGCTCTCCACGTCCGCCATCACGTCGGAACCGATCAAGCGGAACCCGAACTTGCCCGTGTCGGGGATGGGGTAGCGCGTGGTGTCGCGGTCAATCATGCCGTGGGCGAACTCGCCGTTGACGTAGAGCTGCAAGTGTCCCTTGTCCTTGACGAGGCGGATGTGGTACTTGCGGCCGATCTGGGCGCATTTGTCCACGCCGTGACCCGCCAACAAGCACCCCGGGTTCCTGCGCCAGTTCGAGGTCTGTGTGTGTTCGCCTTTGTCGTTGAAGCGGCTGAAAGAGACGTGGTAGGACTGGAGACCGTAGTACTTGGCCCAGTAGTTGGCCATGATGCCCTCGCGCGCGGGCAGCCGGGCCGCGTCCTCGATCATGTCCTCGCCGTTCAGGCCGCGGATGGCGATGTAGTTGATCACCAGCCCTCCCTGGCGATGAACGACGATATCATACTCCACGGCGATCAGGTCGGGCAGCGTGGGCCGGAAGAAGGCCATGCAGCCGCGGCCGCCTTGCCTGCTGCCCGAGCAGACCAGCCTCATGCCGCCGGCCGGCGCCCGGGCGATCTCGCCGATGCCTTCATGATGCCATTTGGCGAAGTCCGCGAAATCATCACTGTGCAGCAACTCCTTGTTGGGGTACTCGACCGGCATCCTCGCCTCCTTCCGTTACGCCCGGCGGGTGGCGCCCCGCGGCGCGGGCCGAATCGTCCATCGCCTCAGCTTACGGCCGGGGTCTTTGTTGCGCAAGCCTTGGGACGCCGGGCGCGCCGCTTGACGCGTCCATTTGACGCGCCTAGGATACTGAAGCCGTGCGCAAAGGCCGGCAACCGCCCTTGGACGCGACTTTATGTGCCCGCCAATCCCCATCGTCGAGACCGAAGCCCAGCAGGACGCGGCGCTGATTCGCGTCCACGTCAAGAGCATCAGCGACCCTGCCCTCGTCCAGACCATCTCCGACGCGGTCAAAGCGGCCGCGGCCCTGCCCGGCGCCCGCATCGTGGCCCTCGATGTCGGCGAAGTGGCGATGTTCACCACCGTGTTCCTTGGGCGGCTTGTGTCTCTGCGCAAGACCCTCAAGGGACTGGGCGTGGAGCTTCGCCTCTGCCGGCCCAGCCCCCACGTGCGCGAGAGCCTGAACTACTGCAAGCTCGACCGCCTCATCCCGGTCTACGGCGCCGTGGCGGAGGCGCTGGCGTGACGACTCCCCGGCGCGAGGATCCTCTGCTGAAGCCCGGCGCCCGAGTCCTTGTCATGGGTCTGGGCGGCTTTGGCGGCGGCGAAGGGGCGGCGCGGTTCCTGGCCCAGCAAGGCGTCCGCGTCACGGTCACGGATTTGCGGCCCGAGGCGGAATTAGCCGCGCCTGTCTCGCGTCTGGCGGACCTGCCCATCGAGTTCCATCTAGGCGGGCACGTGGAGAGCGACTTCGCCGCGGCGGACGCGGTGATCGTCAACCCGGCGGTGAAACCCGGCTCGCCCTGGCTCGCGCTCGCCCGCCGCCACGGCGCCCGCCTCGACACGGAGGTCAACCTCTTCCTGCGCCTCTGCCCCGCGCCGGTGGTGGGCGTCACGGGCTCCAACGGCAAATCCACAACCGCCACGCTGGCCTGGGAGATGCTGCGGCGCTCGCGGCCCGCGTGGCTGGGCGGCAACCTGGGCGGCTCGCTGCTGGCCGACCTGCCCGCCATCACGCCCGGCGGCGTGGTGGTCGTCGAGCTCTCCAGCTTTCAGCTGGACCGCCTGGCCTGGGGCGCGCCGGCGCCGGCCGTGGCCGTGGCGCTGAACCTGAACCCCAACCACATTGACTGGCACGGCGACTTCGCCGCCTATGAAGCCGCCAAACGCAACATCTGCGCCATGCAGAGAGCGGACGGGTGGGCCGTGCTCAACGCCGCGGACCCGCGCGTGGCCGCGTGGCGAGGCCATTGCGGGGGGCGCGTATTCGAGGTGGGCGGCGCCGAAGACGGCCGCGCGGGCGCGTGGCTCCGGGGCAGCGATCTAGTCCTGCGCGCCCCGGGACGCGAGGAACGCGCCAGCCTGGCCAGCCTGCCCCTGGCCGGGCCGCACCATCGCATGAACGCGGCCTGCGCCGCTTCGGCGGCGTGGCTGCTGGGCGCGGGCGCCAAGGATATCGAGGCCGCCCTGGCGGCTTTCAAGCCGCTGGCCCACCGCATGGAGACCGTGGCCGTTGTGGACGGCGTAACGTGGGTCAACGACTCCAAAGCCACCACGCCCGAGGCCGCCATCGCCGCGCTCAACGCCTTCGACGGCCCCATCCACCTCATCGCGGGCGGCTCGCCCAAAGGCACGCCCTTTGACGAACTGGGCCGCGCCATTGCCACACGCGCGACCACGGCCGCGCTGATCGGCCAGACCGCGCCTGCCATCGAGGCCGCGGTCCGCGCCTGCCCCGGCAACCGCGCCGAGATTCTGCGGCCGGCGACATTGGCCCAAGCCGTAGAGGAGCTGCGCCGCCGCGCTGGGCCCGGCAGCGTCGTTCTGCTTTCGCCAGCGTGCGCCAGCTTTGACCTGTTCCGCAGCTACGCCGACCGCGGCGACCAATTCCGCCGGCTCGCGAACGCGCCTCCGGCTGCCCCCAACCAAGTCGTGTGACCCGCCGGGCTTGTCGGACAGGCCAGACTTGTCCGACGCGCCCGGCTCCAGGAGACCCCCCCATGACTCAACCCGAGACCTTCGCCATGGACGCGGCCCTTCAGCCGCCGGAAATCATCCTCAACCCTGGAGAAAAATACGCCGCGGCCAAGCGCCGGTGGCAGGGCATCCCCAGCATCGAGCGCGCGGCCAACGGCCGGCTCTGGGCCACTTGGTACAGCGGCGGCAAAGGCGAAGATAACGAGAACCACTCTTTGCTCGTCACCAGCGGCGACGACGGCCGGACGTGGTCCGAGCCCGTGGCCGTCATTGACCCGCCGGGCATGGTGCGCTCGTTCGACCCGTGCGTGTGGGCGGACCCGCTCGGCCGGCTATGGTGGTATTGGTGCCAGACGTGCCCCATGCCCGGCCAAATTTGGGATGGCCGCGGCGGCGTGTGGGCGGCGGTGGCGGAAAACCCCGGCGATGCCAATCCTCGCTGGTCCGCGCCGCGCCGCATCAGTCATGGCGTCGCGCTCAACAAGGCCATCGTCACCGCCAAAGGCGAATGGCTCCTGCCCACGGCCCTCTGGTGGATGTACGACCATTTCAGGGACTTGGACGCTATGCGCTGCCCCGGCGTCATCGCCTCCACGGACCAAGGCCAGACTTGGACCTGGCGCGGCGGCGCGTTGTGCGACGAGCGCGTCTTTGACGAGCCCATGGTGGCGGAACTGCGCGACGGGACCCTGTGGATGCTCATCCGCACAAGGACCGGCATCGCGGAGAGCTTCAGCATGGACGCCGGGTTCTCTTGGTCGCGCGGCCGGCCCAGCCGCTTCGCCAGCCCGTCGTCGCGCTTCCACCTGCGGCGCCTCGCCTCGGGCCGGCTGCTCTTCATCAACCACCTGGGCAACCCGGACCGCAAGCGCTCGCACCTGACGGCGATGCTGAGCGATGACGACGGCTGCACGTGGCCGCACCGCCTGTTGCTGGATGAGCGCAAGCCGGTGAGCTATCCCGACGCAGTGGAAGGTCCGGACGGGCAACTGCGGATCATCTACGATTTTGACCGCCACGGCGCGAAGGAGGTGTACATGGCCGCGATCACGGAGAGCGACATCGTGGCTGGGCGGGCGGAATCGGCGGGAGCGCGGCTGAAGGCGCTGGTGAACAAGGCGGGGTGACGGCTGCGCCGGACGGGCCGGACGGTCTGGCCTCGTCTCACATCTGGCTCAAGAGGCGCTTCTTCTGCTCCTCGAAGTCGGCCTCGGTGATGAGGCCGTCATCCTTCATGCCCTTGAGGTCTTTGAGCTTGGCCTTGATCTCGTCCGCCGAGAGACGGCCGGGTTGCGCGCCGCCTGCAGGCGCCGGGGCCGCGGCCGGCGCGGACGCGCCCAGGCCCATGCCCTGCGCGAACTCGCGCGCCATGCCAAACCCCATGCCCAGGCCCATGCCCGCGGACATACCTTCGCCCGGCCCCGACGGATTCTTGGCCGCGGCCATCATCGCGTCCGCCGCCGCCACGGAGCGGTACTTGTCCACATCTTGCGCCGCGATGCCCGTGGCCTTGTTGATCATCTCCTGCACTTCGGGCGGAACCGTGATCGCCTCCACCACCAGGTCCACAAGATAGAGGCCATACTGCTCCATGTCCGCGCCCACGGCTTTCTTCACGCCCAGGGCGATGTTGTTGTACTGCGCGGGCAGGTCCAGGATGGACTTCATGGTCGTGCCCGTCACCTCGTTGAAACGCGACACAATAAGGGAGCGGAAGTACTCCTCCAGGGCGAAGGTCGTCTCCAGCCCCTTGGTACCCACCAGCGTCTGCATGAACGTGCGCGGCTTGGCGATCTTGAGGGAGTAGGACCCGTGGGCGCGCAGCGTCACCATGCGGAAGTCGGAATCGCGGAACAGCACGGGCGTGGGCGTGCCCCAACCCAGGTTGATGAACGTCTTCAACGCCAGAAAGTAGACATAGCAGCGGAAGGGCGACTTGCCGCCATAGGGCAGGCTGAGCAGCTTGGTGAGGAGGGGCAGATTCTGGGTCGTCAACGTGTGGCGGCCCGCTTCGAACATGTCCAGCGCGCGGCCATCGCGAAAGAAGACCGCGGTCTGGTTCTCCTGCACGATCAACTGGCTGCCCATGCGGAACTCGGCCGATCCCTCCTGGGGGATCTTGGCCACCATGATGTCGCCGGTTTCGTCGAAAAATTCGATGATGTCGAGAATGGCCATGCCAAGCCCTCACAAGCGCAGCGCCGATTCCAGGCCTAACGGCCCGTTGAAAAAGACACCGCGTCGGCGGGGACATGGCGCCTCAGCCCGCCAACGGCGGGACCGCAACGTGTCCCCGGAACAGACGCGACATTTTCAACAGGCTGCTAACGCCCTCACGCCAGGTTCAAGCGCACCATGGCCGACCGCAACTTGGCGGCCAGGCCGTCCATCTCGTCGAGGATGGGGCCGGGCTCGGCGCCGCCGCACAGACGCTCGGCGCCGGCGGTGATGAGCGCCACCAGCCCCCCCACTTCCTTGTCCGTGGCTTCGTCAAAGGCCGCGCTCTTGGCCTCGTAGCTGCCCACGCCGCCGCCATGCGAGTGCTTCAGCGCCACCTCCACGCCTTCGAGCGTCTTGGTCAGCGTGTCCAGCCGCTTGAGCAGGGCCGGGTCCTTGACGTCCAGGCCGCGCACGATGGAGATGACCTCGGCGAGAGTGTGGGCCTTGCGCCCGTGCTCGGCGCGCTTGTCCAGCGCGGGGCGTTCGCGGCCCTGGCGGAACAGATCGAAGTTGTAGATGAACATGGCCAGCGCCACGAAGCCGAACGTCACCACGGCGGACAGCGCGAAGAAAACCTTGTCCGGCGGGTCCTTCTCCGGCCGCACGGCCCAGTAGATGAGCAACGCCACCAGCCCCAAGACAGCATACGCCCCGCCCACGGCCCACGTGGCGATCAACGCGGGCGTGCTGGGGCGGAATTTGTACCACAGCCGGGCGATCTGGTTCATAATCCCGAGGCCGATCAGGCCCTCGATGGCGCTCAGGAACCCGGCCACCACCATCACCATGAAGGGGGGCTTGCCCTTTTCGTAGAACGTAAATACGACGCCCCACGTGATGCCGATGGCCAGCACCGTGAGGAGGAAAACGAAGCCCACGAACTTCAGCGTATTCGGACGGCCCTCGCTCGCCATGGTTCAACTCCTCGAAGCGCGGCCAGGGCGCGCCCCGGCCTGGAGCCAGAAGACTTTGTCACACCAGCGGGCAGCCTTTGGCGTCCACGGGGTTCTTGCCCGACAGAATCTGCACGCTCTCGACCACCGCCCAGATCCACGACACCCATCCCAACATGCCGAAGCTCAACACCGTGATGAGGAGTTGCGCGATGCCTTTGCCCGTGAAGCCCAGATAGAAGTTGTGGACGCCCAAGCTGCCCAAGAGGATGCCCAACACGCCCGCCACTGTCTTGGACTTGGCGCCGGGTGCGGCCGAGGCCGCCGGAAAGCCGAAGGCTGGCCCGGCCTGGACCTGGCCTGCGGGGGCGCCTGCGTTCATGGGCGGCGGCTGAGGCGTCACCACCGACGCGCACTTCACGCACCGAGTCACGCCGGGCTTCATGTTCGCGCCGCAATTCGGACAATTCATTCTATTGTGCCTCTCTCCTTCACCTCGCGCCTGTGCGCAAGTCGCCATTGACGCTATGGTTATACAAGCCCCCTCCGGCGGCTGTCAAGACAGAGCGCCCACCAACCGAGAGGCGCATGCAACCTCCTGCGCGCATCTGGCGAGGGGGCAACGTTTCCAGAACTCGTCCCAGGCGCTGTCTTCTAAGATCTTCGCGGCGATCACTTGGAGCGCTCGTTCGACTCCGTCCAGGCGCCAGTGCTTCTCGGCCCCCTTGACGCGCTGTCCCAGGTGCTTGATCGTCCCGCCGCTTCCGCCTTGACGCCGCCGCCAGCCCGGCGAGATAATCACCCTCGCCGGCGCGGCCGCCGCGCTGGATGGCGCGAACACCACACGGAGAACACCCTATGGCGCAAGGCGCGAAGTGGCTCAACGGCCTGGCCCTGGGCGCCATGACGTGGGCCGCGCTCGCTTGGAGCCCGGCTGGCCGCGCCGACGACCTGCGCCTCGACCCTGGCGGCGTCAGTGTCGCCCTCCCCGCGTCAGCCCAACCCGCGAGCGTGGAGCCTCTCTCCGTCCGTTGCGTCCCCATGCAGTTCCTTGACGGCGTCTTCGCCATGTCGCGCGGCGACCCCTCGCTCATCCGCTTCGGCCTCAAGCTCGTCGAAGGCGCGCCCACCCCCCAATCCGCCAGGCTCTTCGTCTCCATCCCCCGCGGCGTCCGCTTCATCGCCTGGGCGCCCGAGGTCCGCATGACCCAGGCCCGGCCGCCCGAAGAAGGCGAAGGCAATACTGTCTATGAGTTCGGCCTGCCCGACCTCGAACCCATGCTCGGACCCGACCACGCCTCGGGCGCCGGCGCGTGCCTTCTCGCCGAACTGGACCAGACCGCCCCCTCGGACCTGGGCCACATGGAGTACTGGCTCGAAGTCGAAACGCGGCCAGGCCGCCCCAGAGCCAAGACCCAGCCCATGCGCCTCAAGCTGCTCGCGCTGCCCAGGATTCAGGGCCGCGCCCCCCGCGACTTCGCCGTCGGCGTCATGCTCCGCGCGCCGTCGCAGTCTCTCGGCGACACCCCCGGCGTGCGCCGCTACGCCGAGTTCATCCGCCGCTGCGGCGTCACCTGGCTCCCCGGCGGCGCCAAGACGGGCGTCGGCCAGTTCTGCCGCGAGCTCGGCCTCACTGTCCTCGACGACAGCGGCCTGCGCAATGGCTTCGCCTGGCGGACCCTCGCCATGCCCCAGGCCTGGGCCTTCCTCCAGGCCAGCCGCAAACCCTTCCCCAAGGCCGTCTGCCCCACCGCCATCCACCGCCGCCTCGGCTTCTACGCCAACTCCATCTTCCGCGACTTCATCCGCCAGCGCCTGGTCGTCGAGTCCTCCGCCAGCGGCTTCAACGCCATGTGGGACCCGCGCGTCTTCTGCGACAAGGGCTGCTTCTGCGACCGTTGCCGCGCCGAGTTCATCGCCCACAGCAAGCTTCCCGGCCGCGACGTGATGGACGCCTGGCCCAAGGATATCCTCAAGAAGTACCCCGCCGAGTGGGCGCGGTTCTGGGCATGGCAGCACGGCCGTGTTCTCGCCACTCTCGACTGGGACGCGCGCCAGGCCGGCGCCGAAGCCGGACTGCGCGGGTTCTACGTCCCCCAAGTCCCGCCTTCCTCCTTCGCGCCCGCCGCCCCGGCCGACCCTAAGGAGTACATCTGCGACATCACCCACTGCGCCAGTTGGGGCGGCTTCTCGAGTTTCGACTACCTCGACCCCGCCGCCCAGACCGGCGCCGCCGGCCGCCTGGCCATGGCCCGCCGCGCCCAGGCCTTCCGCGCGTGGGTCGACGCCAATACCCCCGAAGGCAAGCGTCCGAAGCTGCACTGGATGCTGCAAGGCTACCAGGGCCAGCGGCGCGTCACCTTTCCCGAGGCCGTGGCTTTTGACCTGTTGAGCTGCCTGGTCGCGGGCCTCGATGGCGCATGGGCGTGCGGCTTTCCCGCCGGCTACGACAACCGCTACTGGCAGGCCCTGGCCCAAGCCGCCGACGCAGCCGCCGACCTGGAAATTTACACCCGCCAGGGCGCGCGCGAGCGCAACCACACCGTCGAGGTGCTCACCTCCATGCCCGCGGTCGCCGATGGTCCCTTGCTGCAAACCTGGGAATTTCGCCGCGGCGACCGCCGCCTCTTCGCCGCCGGCGACTTCTGGACCGGCGGCGAAGCGTTTTTCCGGCTCAAGGTCCGGGGTCTCCAACCCGGCCAGACCTACAGCCTGTCCCAGCCGAGCGCCGGCCGTGTTTACGCCGCGCCCTCGGGCCGGCTGGAGTGGACCGCCCAGGAGTTGGAGGCCGGCGCCCTGCTCCACGTCGGCGCCCTGCGGTGGGCGTTCTTCGAGTTGGCGCCCCATGGTCCCGTCGCCGGCCAGGTCGCCCGCGCCGAGGACATGGCGCGCGAGATGGAAGCGCGCCGCGAAACCATCCGCCGCGCCAGCGAACACCCCATGCCGCCCGAAGCGGCCCAGTCCGCGGAAGAAGCGCCTGACTTGGATTGAACCGGCGAAGGCCCGCGCCTTCGCGCCCGTTGAACTCGCGCAGAGAGGAGTCGCCTTGCCTGGCCACGCACACGCGCGTCCTCCAAGCCCCAAGCCCGCGGCCCGCCGTCCCCGCCGTGCGACGTTCCCAAGCCCCAGGACTCCAAACCCCACAACCCCCCGTTAGACAGGAACCCCGCTCATGTCCGTGAAGCTCACCTTCTATGGCGCCGCCAAAACCACCACCGGCTCCATGCACCTGCTCGAAGTCGACGGCATGCGCATCCTGCTCGACTGCGGCCTCTACCAAGGCCATCGCAAGGAAAGCTTCGAGAAGAACCGCAACCTCCCCTTTGACCCCGCCTCCATTGACACGGTCGTCCTTTCCCACGCCCACGTCGACCACAGCGGCAACCTGCCCACCCTGGTGAAGCGCGGATTCCGCGGCAAGATCGTCTGCACGGCCGCCACCCGCGACCTCTGCGACGCCATGCTGCGCGACTCGGCCTACCTGCAGATGCGCGACGTCGAGTTCGTCAACAAGAAGCGCGCCCGCCAGGGCAAGAACCCCTTCGAGCCCCTCTACACCCCCGAAGACGTCGACAAGGCCATGCCCCACTTCCTCGGCATCGGCTACGAGGAAACGCACGAGCTCGCCCCGGGCCTCAAGCTCCGCTTCCACGACGCCGGCCACATCCTCGGCGCCGCCATCACCTCCCTGGATTTCGAGAACCTCAACGGCGGCAAGCGCCTCCTTTTCACCGGCGACCTCGGCCGTTGGGACACCCCCATCATCCGCGACCCCGTCCCCGTCAAGGACGTGGACTGGCTCATCACCGAATCCACCTACGGCAACCGCGTCCACCCGCCCAAAGCCGACGTGCAAGGCCGCCTCAAGGCCTTCGTCGAAGACATCCACATGCAGCGCTCCAAGCTCGTCATCCCCGCCTTCAGCGTCGGCCGCACCCAGACGCTGGTCTATTTCCTGCGCGAGCTCTACGAAGCCGGCCGCATCCCCCTCACGCCCGTGTACGTGGATAGCCCGCTGTCGCTCAAAGCCACCGAGGTCCACGCCAGCCACCCCGAATGCTACGACGCCGACGCGATGAAGGTCTTCCTCAACGGCCGCGAGCCCTTCCAGTTCCGCGGCCTCACGTACGTCTCCGAACTCGAGGAATCCAAGCGCCTCAATTACATTGATGGCCCCGTCATCATCATCTCCGCGTCCGGCATGTGCGAAGGCGGCCGCATCCAGCACCATCTCGCCCACAGCATCGAGAGTTCCACCAACATCGTTCTCATCGTCGGGTACCAGGCCGAGCACACGCTGGGCCGCCGCCTGGTGGAGCACAAGGACCCTGTGAAAATTTTCGGCGAGCCCTATCGCCTCCGCGCGCGCGTGCACACCATCAACGCCCTGAGCGCCCACGCCGACCGCAACGAAATGATGCGCTACTTGAACGAAATGGGCCCGGCCGTGGAGCGCGCCTTCTGCGTCCACGGCGAAGAAGAGCCTGTAGCCGCCGTGGCCCAGATGCTCACCGAGGCCGGCGCCAAGAGAGTGGACACGCCCAACCCGGGCGAGACGTTTGATCTGGCGTGAGCATGGCCGGCGCCCCATCGGACAGGCCGGACAAGTCCGACTGGTCTGACACAGCGCCGTTGGCCGCCGCGCCCCAACGCGATTTCGAGGACAACGCAATGACCGCAACCCATGTCGCCGCAGGACTCCTCGCCCTGTGCGCCCTGGCTCCGGCCGCCGCTGGCGCCGAGCTGCTCGCCAACACCGACTTCGCCGCCGGCTCGCCCGCCGCCACGATCAAAGGCTGGGACCTCTACGGCCCGCTGGGCGGTTCGGTCAAGCCTTTGCCCAAGAGCGGCGCGCTGCTGGGCACAACGCGCGTGCAGCTCCCCGACGGCGGCGAATCGTGGGAAGGCGCCCTGGCCGCCAACACAATCGAGGTCCTGCCCGGCCGCAAGTACCGCTTCCAGATCGAGGCGCGCGGCGTGGGCCCGCTCACCTTCGGCGTGCTCGAATACGGCTGGAAATACTCCGCCGCCGTCATCGGCAAGAGCGCCACGCGCGCCGAACTCACCCCTGAAGCCAAGGTCCTCGTCTTCGACTACACGCCCACTCAGGACCGCGTCTCCCACGTCCGCCCCTTTGTGCAGGTCACCGGCTGGTGGCGCCGCGCCGAGTTGCGCAGAGCCTCGTTCGTCTCCCTCGCCGCGGCCGCCGATATTGCCCTCACCCCCGGTCACTTCGCCGCGCCCATCGGCGGCGCCTTGCCCCTCACGGTCCAGAGCGCCCACTATCCCGTCAAGCTCCTGCTCTATGGGCCCACCGGCGACGCCGGCCCAGGCGGCGGCATGGGCGGCTCCGGCGCGTTCACCGACATCTTCAAGAGCGCCATGTCCGTCCAAGGCGCGGCCGGGCAAGCGGTCACCGTCTCCATCCCCATCCCGACCGACGCGCTCCAAGGCTCCTATCGCCTCGTGGCCGTGGACCTCGCCACGGGCGGCTCGAAGGCGGCCCACTTCACAGCCATGCCCAAGGCGGATCTCGACAAGACTCTCGCCCTCCTGAAGACCCTCAACCTCCCCGACGGCGCAACGCTCGTCTTCCTGGGCGACTCGCTCACCGCCAACTTTCCCAACCGCAACTACCCGGCCCTGCTCGACCGGGCCCTCACGTGGCGTTTCGGCGGCAAGGTCAAGGTCATCAACGCCGGCATCGGCGGCAACAACATCCTTCAGATGGCCGAGCGTCTCGACAAAGACGTCCTGGCCCGCAATCCCACCCACGTCTTCCTCTTCGAAGGCGCCAACGACTGCAAGCGAACATACCAGCCCGCCACCGGCGAACTCAGCGACTGGGTCGTGCCCGCGGACAAATACGAGGCCGCGTTTCGCGACATCGTCTCACGCCTCGCGGAAAAGAAGGTCAAGGTTATCGTCATGACCTGCGCCCCCGGCGACCCCGTCTCACTCGACTTTTTCGCCATGCAGAAGAAGGTCTTCGGCGAAGGCGGCAACCTCTTCTGCCTCCCCGACGAAGTCGCCAAGATCGTCGCCATCCAGAAGCGCGCCGCCGCTGACCTTAAGGCGGACCTCATAGACACCCACCGCCTGCTCAGCGACTACATGGCCCGGCGCCAGCAGACCAACAGCCCCGAACACCTCCACGTGGATGACGGCGTCCACCTCAGCGAATACGGCAATCGCGAAGTGGCGCGCATCGTGTTGGAATATCTGGCGGGGGGGAAGTAGGGGGGCGCGGAACCGCCGGGACCGCCGATCTACCCACGACTGTCCGCCCGCCCCACGCCGAAGTAACTCGCCCCCGACGGCATGGCGCCTGGCCGTTGCGCCACGGCGCGGTAGTCCTGCGCCGCCAACCACTCGTCCAGTCTTTGCGTCATCCGGTCGCGGATCGCGCGCGCGGACGCGTCGTTCCACAGATTCCGCAGCTCGTGCGGGTCCTCGTCCATGTGGAACAACTCCCCGCGCGGTGTCCCTTCCGGCGCGCTGTGGTACACGTTCAGCTTATATGCGCCCTCGCGCCACATCGTGGCCAGGATCGGTGGGTCGAAGTAGCCTTTGGTCCGCGTGACGTGGTCCGCGCAGATGATGCTGTTGCGGTAGAGGCACGCCGCGTATCCCCGCCGCCGCAACGCCTGCTCGTCGCGCAGGTCCACGCTGTCCGGCGCCCCCTCGCGCACAGCCTCGGCCGGCGCGCCCGATGCCCGCAGCGCCGTCGCCGCGATGTCGTGCAGCTGGGCCAGAGCCTTCACGCGGCGCCCACGCTCCGCGCCCGGCCCGCGCACGATCAGCGGCACGCGCGTGGACCCGTCGTAGAAGAAACCGCCCTTGACCATCAGCCCGTGGTCGCCCAGCATGTCTCCGTGGTCGCTCGCGAAGATCACCAGCGTGTCGTCGGCCATGCCCAAGCCTTCCAGCGCGTCCAGCACGCGGCCCACCTGCATATCCACCAGCGCCACGGCCGCGTGATAACCCCGCCGGAACTCCGCCACGCGTTGCGGCGTGAACTCACTCGCCGGTCCCAGATAGCAGCAATCGCGGTGGCGGCGATGCGACTCCGGCCTGCCCTCGAACGGTTCGTCCACGGCCACGGCCGGCGCCAGCTTTTCGATGTTGATGAGCCGCTCCATCTCTTTTGGGTGGTTGCCGTACGGGTCGTGCGGATCAAAGATGCCCATGCAGCAGAAGAAGGGCTTGCCCGGCTCTCGCATCTGCTCCAGGAACGCGATCGTCCGCTCCGCCACCCACGTGGTGAAGTGCGCCTCGATCGGCAGATGGCCCGGGTTCGCGCCGCGCTGGCGGAATCGCTCGCGGACCTCGGGATGGCGCTGCTGGAGCCAAGTCAGGTACGCCGTGTCCGCGCCCAGGAACCCCGGCGGGTCCGGCGCCCACTCATACACGCGGAACCCGTCGTTCGGGTGGCGGCGCTCCGCCTCCCACATATGCCCCGACACGTGCAGCTTGCCGAACAGCGCCGTGTCATAGCCCGCGTCGCGCAGGCGGCGGCTGAACAGAACCTTGTCGTCGGGCAGGATATCGTGCACGCGATACACCCCGTGGCCGGGCAAGTGCAGACCTGTCCACATGCTGGAGCGGCTCGGCGTGCAGATGGGGTTTGTGCAATAGCATTGCTCGAAAAGCGTCCCTTCCGCGGCCAGCCGGTCCAGATTCGGCGTGTGCGCGCCTGGGGCGCCATAGCATCCCAGCGTGTCCCACCGCTGCTGGTCCGTGGTGATCAGAAGGATGTTCGGCCGGCTCATCTCACTCTCCGCGCTGGCGATGGATCGCCCCCTACCTCAACACCTTCAGACACTCCACATTCACCGTGAAGTCCAGCGCGTGCGCCAGGCGGAAGGCTTTGAGCTTTTCGGGGTTCTTGTTGAGGATGGACTCGCGCAGGGCTTCGGCGTAGTCGAGGCCGGCGGAGAGCTTGGCGATGCGGGCGAGGACGACGGGGTCTTGGGCCGCGGCTTGTCGGGCGCGGTCGAGGATGGCGCGCATTCGGCTGAGGAAGGCGTCGTCGTATTTGCCCATAAGCAGGCGGCTGTCGGTCTTCATGCCCCTGTAGTCGCGGGCTTTGGCGATGGCGGTGGTGAAGTCTTCGAGGGCCTGGAAGTACTCGCCCACGGGGCCGGCGGCGGGGCCGAAGCCTTTTTGCACGTAGTCGCGGATGAGGGCGTCTACGTCGGCCGCCGGGTTCCAAAGCACTTTGGCCAGGACATAGACGCTGAGGCCCTGCGAGCCCCAGTTGCCCACCCAGCCATCGTAGTCCACGATGCGAAGCCCGTCGGCGTGCAGCTTCTTGAAGTCGGCGGCGATGGCGCGCGCGAAATTGACCGGGCCGCCGCCTGCGACGAAGAAGGCGTTGGGCCGCAGGAACAGATTCTTGGCGTTCTTGCGCCAGCCCTGCCACTGCTCAAATCCCTTGTCGCGCGCGTCGTCGTTCATGTAGCTGAAGGCGACCAGGCCGATGATGACGTTGTCGTGCAGCTTCTGGCGCACGGGGGGCGTGCGGTAGATGGAGTAGGCGTAGGCGCCCACGTAGCGGTCGGGCAGTTCCTTGGCCACGCGCTCGGCGATGCGCGAGTAGAACCACACGTAGCGGTCGCTGAGGGACACATAGGGGACCGTGGTTTTCACCGGGCCCTTGTAGTAGGTGTACTCGATGGGGGGCGCGTCCACGGGGTCGAGCTTGCGGCAGTTCTCGCACATGCAGAAGGCGTTGCGTCCGCCGTCATTGGGCGAGATGGACGCGCATAGCATGTTGGGGTTTTCTTTGAGATACGCGATTTTGTCGCGGGCGATTTCCTCGATGAGCCCCATGTTGGACACGCACAGCCGCTCGCGGGGGGGCGTCTGGTTGCGGGTGTGGTCGGGCTGCAGGGCGAACCAGTCCGGGTGGTCCTTGTGGTACTTGTCATACCAGCCGCCATACGCGTGGGTGTACCAAAGTTCCACGCTCTTGCCCACGCGCTACCGGTCGAACCACAG
The DNA here is from genome assembly GCA_964470775.1 of uncultured Planctomycetota bacterium. Classification (GTDB taxonomy): domain Bacteria; phylum Planctomycetota; class Brocadiia; order CAIUPP01; family CAYYEE01; genus CAYYEE01. The sequence continues at coordinate 15,208 of CAYYEE010000035.1, forward strand.
CCTGCCCGCGTCGTCAAACGCCTTCAGGTCCTCCGGCGTGCGGCCGATTCCCTTGAGGTCCTCCGCCAGAATGCGCGCCGCGTTGTTGCGGATGCGGCGGTGGATGACCGGCGGCGTATAGGAGAAGTCCATCGCGTCCTTCAGCGTCAGCGTGGGCTGACGGGGGATCACCTCGCCCGTGGGCCCAGGCCACAGCCACAAGCAGCCCAGCGCGTCCTCCTCAAACTGCGCCACGGCCCAGAACGTGCCCTGCGCGGGGGCGCCGCCCTGGCCGGTGTCGCGGCCAAGCAGGTAGACCCACCCCGGCCGCGTCACCATGCGCACGCCTTCCATGCCCAGTTTGGCGCCTTGCAGTCCTTCCTTGGCGGCAAAGGGCGTGTCGCCCACGGAGATAGCCGTCCAGCCCGCTTGCGGCTTGTAGGCCGAGGCCGCGGCGATCGTGAACACGGCGCCCGTCATCTTGCCCAGCGTTGCGCTCAGTTCCTTGGCCGCGGCGTCCGCGGCTGGCGTGGGCTGGTCGGCGATGACGATCACGGCGCGGGGCTGGCCGTTCACGGCCAGAGGCCAGTCCGCGCGAGCTGCGGGCGCAGCGGCCAGCGCCAAGGCCACGGCGGAGAGAATGCTCTTTCTGGTCATGGCTCACTTCCCGAGAGGTATGGGGATCCAGCGCTCTTTGGGCGGCGGCGTGCGGGCCGGGTCGGCGGTCAAGACCGCGCGCGTGATGAGGTCAATGTAACGTGTGGCTTCCGAGCCCTCCACGGACAACATGCGGAAGGACTCCTTGGCGAAGAGGAACACGCGGCCCTTGCCTGCGTTGTTCACGGCCACCAGCGCGCGGATGTCTTTGCCCTCGCCCGCGCCCACCAGCGCCTGGGCCGTCGTCAGCCGCGCGAAAGCCCCGCTCATCTCCGCCCACTTGCCCTCGCCCGCGTCAAAGCCGGCGAAGATCGGGTGGTCCTTGGCCAGGATTTTTCCCTCGCCTTTGGCGTCCGCGGTGGCCAGGCAGCCGGTCAGCGGCTCGATGCGTTTGAGATCGCGGCCGGCGCCGGCAACGCGTGACGCGCCGTTGCCGATGAAGACAATCACCCCGCCCTCGCGCACATACGCCAGCGCCGATTTTACTTCCTCGTCGCTCCACGGCTTCGCGTCCCGGTCCAGCGTGGGGATCACCACCGCTGCGTACTTCTTGAAGCCAGCCGGCGACAGGCTGGGCTTAACCTCAAAGGCCACCAGCGCGTCTTTGAGGCCGAAGTCCGCCAGCGCCAGCGCCTCCGCGCCAGCCGCGCTCCGCGATGTCTCCGCGATGATCGCCACGGGCTTGGCCGCCAGCGCGGCCGCGCCAAGGCAAAGCGCCAGGAGCCCGGCGGCCAGAGAGGTTCTTCGCATGGGTGGTCTCCTGCAGAGGATTGCGCAGTCAATGGGGAACCACGGCTTGAAGCCGTCATCGCGAGCCCAGCCGCGCAGCGGACGGGCGTGGCGGTCTTCGCGCCAAGGCCAGATCAGAACAGGGCAAGAGGACGACGCGGCGCCAGCCGCATCGGGCTTACATCGTCACCAACGCCTTGATCACGCCATCGCGGTAATCCTGCACCAGCTTCAGCGCGTCCTCCACGCGCTCCAGCGGGAAGCGATGCGTGATGAGGTAGTCGAGGCTCAGTTTGCGCGCCTTGAGCATGGCGATCACGTTCGGGTACTGGTGCACAAAGCGCCGCACGAGCTGAATCTTCGTCTCCTTGCGCCGCGCGTCGTGCAGGTTCAGCGGCAGAAGGTCCTCGGACGGAATCCCGATCAGCCCCACGCTCCCGCCCGGCTTGCTCGCGTCAATCGCCTGCTGGAAGGTTTCCGCCGAGCCGAACGCCTCATAGGCCGCGTCCACGCCCCGGCCTCCGGTCAGCTCCATCACCTTCTTCACCACGTCCACGCGCTTGGGGTTGAACACCGCCTCCGCGCCCAGCCGCTTGGCCACCTTCAGCCGGCAATCGAGCACGTCCGTGGCGAACACCCGCGACGCGCCCGACAGCAGCGCCGCCTGGATCGTCACCAGGCCGATCGAACCGCAACCGATCACCAGCGCCGTGCCGCCCAGATGAATCGGCGCCACCTTTACCGCCTGGAAGCCCACCGCGGCCGGCTCGATCATCGCGCCCGCGCCAAACGACACGTTCGCCGGCAGATCGTGGCACAAGCGCGCCGGCCATGCGATGTAGCCGCAGTATGCCCCGTCCTGCCCCGGCATGCCGCAGAAGCGCATGTGGCGGCAAACGTGGTACTTGCCCTGGGCGCAGAATTCGCACTCGCCGCACGCCGCGCCCGGCTCCACCGCGACGCGCTGGCCCACGGTCAAGCCCTTGACGCCCG
>CAYYEE010000036.1:0-17493 GCA_964470775.1 uncultured Planctomycetota bacterium
AGGGGAACTCGGTGGAGGAGATTTTCACCGCGGTTCCCAAGCAGAAGATGCTGCGTTAGCCCCAAAGGCGAGGACGATGACCGGGCGGCGCCCACTTGGGACGCCGCCCATTTTATGTGCGCCGGGCATGTTCGGCCTTCCGAAGGTGAAAGTCCTTTGCGGGCCGCGGTGAGCGGAACCGCGAGGCCAGGGGCGCCGTCCATATGCGCACGCGGAATTTCGCGGAAGGGGCGAGGGCTGCTTGTTCCGGTGACGGTTCCACTCTTGCGCGCTGAACGAGCGGCACACGTTGACAGCGGTTCGCTGCGTGGAGTTGAACCCGGCGCGCGCGGGCATGGAAGAGCGGCCGGGAGACTACGCTTGGCCGAGCGCGCTGCCACCTAGGCAAGAGCCGGACGGAAGCGCTTGGCGCGAGCATGGCGGCGGTGGAGGCGGCGGGGGACTGGCGGCGTTTCCTGGCCCGAGGCCGCGGGCGACGAGGGCGAGGAGATCGAGAAGCGCCTGCGCGCCGGGCGGCTGTGCGGCGGCGAGGCGTTCAACGACCGCCTTGACACCCTCACCGGCCGAAGGCCGCGTCCCAGCGCCGGCGGCTGGCCCCGTGGCCAGCCACGCGAGGGGAAAGGCAACTGACGCATTATGTCCCACGAATACTCCGGATGCCCCTGCATCGTCAAGACGCTCCCGAAAGCAACCCTTATCGGAACTATCGCATGTCCCGTCCCGGCCGTCAAGCGACCCCGCCGAGCCGTGGCCGACCGAGCACGACGTGTGGTACGACCACACGACCAGTGTAGTCGTAGTTAGGAAAACTTTTCACTTGACAGGAGCAGATAACAGGAGATAATGTCCGAGTTTGTTTGAAGTGATGGCCAGAAGCCGCACTGTGAGGAGCTTTGCCCATGGCAATAGGTCCCGATGAGATTTTGACCATAGAGGAACTGGCGGCCTATCTGAAGGTCTCCAAGTCCATGCTCTACCAGATGGCCCAGAAGGGCGCTATCCCGGCCTCGAAGGTCGGCAAGCACTGGCGCTTCCACAAGGGAACCATCGAGGAGTGGCTCCTTCGGCACCCGGAGCGTCTGCGTGATACGCCAAGCGGAGACACAACGCAGGCGGGGGTACATCCGAAACCGGAGACAAAGGGATGACTGACAGGGGCCGCACCATCACCGCCGACCAGGTGAAGCTCCTCATCCGCGAGGGCGAGGGTCTCACCGTGGAATTCAAGGAGCGGTACACCCCGCGCATCGACGAGCGGACCGGAATGGGCATTCGGAAGATGAAGGAAGCCATGGTCGCGGCGGGGCTCCGCGAGCCGACCTTCAAGCCGGACGGCTTTTTCCGGGCGATCTTCCATCGGTCGCCCGAACTCGCACTGAAGAAAGGTGCGCCAGGTTCGGAGAAGCGGTTCGGAGAAAAGTACGGAGATGGTTCGGAGAAAAGTTCGGAGAAAATCTTGGTGTTCCTACGGAAGCGAAACACGGCCAGCGCCCGCGAAATCGCCAAGGCCCTGGGTTTGACCTCGCGAGCCGTCGAGAAGCAGATTGCAGCCCTGAAGGCTGCTGGCCGTCTCCGCCGCGTCGGTCCAGCCAAGGGCGGGCACTGGGATGTGGTAAGGTGAATAGCCAGGAGAAAAAAGCTGCAATGGCAGGTGAACACTTGGACACGGTTGGATACTGGACCGAGGTCAAACTCAGCATCCTAAAGGACTACTCAAAAACCTATGCGCAAATTCTGAGCAAACAGAAGTCCATTCGCCACTTCGCTTACATTGACGGTTTTGCAGGAGCTGGAACACACATTTCTAAGTCCACAGGCAAGGAAATTGCAGGTAGCCCGTCTGTTGCACTTGGAGTACAACCACCTTTCTCTCATTACCACTTCATCGATATGGATGGACGGCGTGCAAACCAGCTTCGTCAACTTGCCAATGGGCGTCAGGATGTATCGGTCTACGAGGGCGATTGCAATACTATTCTGTTGCGGGACGTTTTCCCGAAATGTCGTTACGAAGATTATCGTCGTGCCCTGTGCTTGCTTGATCCTTACCGGCTGAATCCGAGCTGGCAGGTCGTCCACACGGCAGGGCAAATGAAGAGCATCGAGATATTCCTCAACTTCATGATTATGGACGCCAACATGAATGTGCTGAAGAAAAACCGCAATCAAGTCCAAGATGCGCAGGTGGAACGCATGACCGCTTTCTGGGGAGATGAATCTTGGCAGCAGGCAGGGTATACAAAGCAGCCAGGACTATTCGGCGATATTGAGGAGAAAGAGCCAAATGCAGAAATCGCTGCCGCATACCAGAAACGCCTCAAGGACGTTGCGGGTTTCAAGTTTGTCCCAGACCCTATGCCGATGAGAAACAGCAAGGGGGCAATCATTTACTACCTGTTCTTTGCATCGCACAACGAGACCGGAGACAGGATCGCACGAGCAGTCTTCAAGAAATATGCAAACATGGGGGTTCCGCATGGGTGCTAAGTCCGCCATCGAGTGGACCGAGTCCACCTGGAACCCGGTAACCGGCTGCACCAAGCTCAGTCCGGGCTGTAAGAACTGCTACGCCGAGCGCATGGCCAAGCGGCTTCAAGCCATGGGCCAGCCGAATTACGCGAGCGGTTTCAGTCTGGCCGTTCACGAGCATGCCCTCGAGCTGCCTCTGCAGTGGAAGACGCCGCAGGTCATCTTCGTCAATTCCATGAGCGACCTGTTCCACAAGGACGTGCCGCTTGCCTTTATCAAGAAGGTCTTCGATGTCATGAATCGCGCCGACTGGCACCAGTACCAGATTCTCACGAAGAGGTCGGCAAGGCTTCTTGAACTGAACCGATACCTTTCCTGGGCAAGTCACATCTGGATGGGCGTTAGCGTCGAGACAGAGAAATATCTCCGCCGGATAGATGATCTGCGCGGTACGGGTGCGCACATCAAGTTCCTGTCCTTGGAGCCTCTTCTTGGTCCGCTCCACAAACTCAATCTGATAGACATAAACTGGGTGATTGTTGGTGGGGAGTCCGGGCCCGGCGCGAGACCCATGTTAGAGGACTGGGTCACGGATATTCGGGATCAATGCCGCAAGGCGGAAGTGCCGTTCTTCTTCAAGCAGTGGGGTGGCGTGAACAAGAAGAAGGCCGGACGCCTTTTGGAAGGCCGGACATGGGACGAGATGCCGGTTTCGCTTGCGGGAGCAGGAGTGTAATGACGCCATGAGCACACCCTACCACGCCCGCTATTTCGCGCACGAGCTCACCCGCCAGGGCGGCGAGGGCGTGGACCGTCTGTCTCGTTCGCTTTTTGACGCGTGCGTTGACCTGAACCCGCATCAGATCGAAGCGGCCCTTTTCGCCATGCGGTCTCCGGTCGCCAAGGGCGTCCTGCTGGCCGACGAGGTCGGCCTCGGCAAGACCATTGAGGCCGGTCTGGTGCTCTGCCAGAACTGGGCCGAACGCCGCAGGCGGCTCCTGGTCGTCTGCCCGGCATCCATCAGAAAACAGTGGGCGCTGGAGTTGGAAGAGAAGTTCCATCTGCCCGCGGTCGTACTGGATGCGAAGACCTACCGCGAAGCCCAAACCGATGGAAACCCTGCCCCCTTCTCCACCGACCGGGTGGTTGTTTGCTCGATGCATTTCGCCAGCAGCCGGGCGGGCGAGATTCGGCCGATCCCCTGGGACCTTGTCGTCATTGACGAGGCGCACAAGTTGCGCAGCGCCTATCGCCAGAGCAACCGAATGGGGCAGAACATCCGTTGGGCGCTGGAAGACCGGCGCAAGATTCTGCTCACGGCCACGCCACTCCAGAACTCCCTCACCGAGCTCTACGGGTTGTCCACGATCATAGACGAGCGCATTTTTGGCGACCTGCCCTCGTTCCGAACGCAGTACATGAACACCGGAGGCGACCTGGAGGCATTGCGCGAACGGCTGAAGGCCTTCTGCAAGAGAACATTGAGAAGCCAGGTTCTCGAATACGTCCAGTACACGGAGCGACGGCTCATCACCCGCCCGTTCCAGCCGACGGAGCAGGAGCACAAGCTCTACGAAGCGGTTTCGGAGTTCCTCAAGAGGCCGGATACCTATGCCCTGCCGCAGCGACAAAGGCACCTCACCGCGCTCATCGTCCGCAAGCTCCTGGCCTCCTCATCGCAGGCCGTTGCCGGGACACTGGAGACCATGCGCGACCGGCTTATCGCCATTCGGGACAAGGCTCAAGACGAGGCGAACCTTGCCGAACGCCTCATCGAGGACGAGGAGATAGAAGACGAACTCCTGGACGAGCTTCTGGACGACGGTGGGGATGCCGCTCTTGGCGAGTCCTCGCCGGACACTGCTCCGCAGGAGGGCGTCCAGCCGGAACAGCAGCCGCCCCAGAAAATCGACCGGCAGAAGCTGGCCGCCGAGATCGACGAACTGAACCGCTACATCCAGTGGGCGCGAGGCATCGGGGTGGACACGAAGACCCGTTCCCTTCTGAAGGCATTGGAGATCGGCTTTGCCCAGATGAAGGAAATCGGCGCGGAGCAGAAGGCGGTCGTCTTCACGGAGTCGCGCCGCACCCAGCGGTTTGTCTTGGACTTCCTGGAGGCCAACGGTTACGCGGGCCGCGTGGCGACCTTCAACGGCACCAACAAGGAGCCGGAGTCCACCCGCATTTACGAAAGGTGGTTGGAGGCGAACAAGGACACAGGCCGCGCCTCCGGCTCCCGCCCCATCGACATGCGCACAGCCATCATCGAGCATTTCCGCGACCACGCAAGCATCCTGGTGGCCACCGAAGCCGCCGCCGAAGGCATCAACCTTCAGTTTTGCTCGCTCGTGGTCAACTTCGACCTGCCATGGAATCCACAGCGCATCGAACAGCGTATCGGGCGGTGCCATCGCTATGGCCAGAAGCACGACGTGGTCGTCATCAATTTCCTTAACGAGCGCAATGAGGCGGACCGCCGCGTCTACGAGCTTTTGAATGAGAAATTCAATCTGTTCAGCGGTGTGTTCGGGGCTTCCGATGAGGTCCTGGGCAGCATTGAGTCCGGCGTGGACTTCGAGCGGCGCGTCCTCGACATCTACCAACAATGCCGGACGCCGGAGGAGATCGAGGCTGCCTTCAAGGCCCTGCGCAAGGAACTCGACGAGACCATCGCCTCGCGGATTCGGGACACACGCAAGATTCTCCTCGAACACTTCGACGAGGACGTCCATGCGCGCCTCAAGGTCAACCTGACGGGGGCCAAGGAGCAGCTCGACCGGGTCGGAAGGATGTTTTGGGCCTTGACGCGTTTCATGCTCGCCCGGAGGGCCGCTTTCGACGACAAGGAACTCACGTTCCGGCTGGCCGACCCACCCATCCCAGCGGCGCGTCCCGGCGTCTATCATCTCATTTCGAAGGATCGCGCGAACATTCCGGGCGAATTCCTGTACCGGCTCTCACACCCTCTCGGCGAGCATGTCACGCGGACCGGAAAGACCGTATCCGCGCCGGTGGCGGCGGTGAGCTTCGACGTCTCCCACCACCCTGCTAGGATCTCCGTAGTGGAAGAACTGAAGGGCAAGTCCGGCTGGCTTATTTTACAGCGGCTAGCCATAGATTCGTTCGAGCGGGAGGAGTATCTTCTTTTTTCTGCCTTCGAAGACGGCGGAAGGGCGCTCGACCAGGAGACCTGCGAAAAGCTCTTCAATTGCCGTGGGATCGTGGGCGCGGAAATGGCCGTCCCCCCCGACGTGGAGAACCGCCTGGCCGCCGAGGCAGACCGCCACGTCAAGGCGACCATCAACAAGTCGCTTGAACGGAACAACCGTCACTTCAACGAGGCCCGGGAGCAGCTTGAGAAATGGGCGGAGGACATGATTCTGGCCGCCGAGCGAGAGCTCCGCGACACGAAGGAGCAGATCAAGGCCCTGAACCGCTCCTGCCGGCAGGCGGCCACCGTGCAGGAACAGCATGAGCTTCAGGGCAAAATCCGTGACTTGGAGGCGAAGAAGCGTCGCCTGCGCCAGCGCATCTTCGACGTCGAGGATGAAATCACCGCCAAGCGCGACAAACTGATAGACGCGCTGGAGAAGCGCATGCAGCAGCGGACATCTTCGGAGCGGCTCTTCGTTATACGGTGGAGTGTGCAATGAACAGCAAACAGAGAACAGTGAACAATAAACAAGCGTCGGCGCGGGAACGTGGGCCGGCCTATACCAAGGCGTATGCCTTCGCGGTGCGAATAGTAAAGGTGTTCAAGTTTCTGTCGGAGGAGCGACGGGAATATGTTCTATCCAAGCAATTGCTCAAAAGCGGTACTTCCATCGGCGCAAATCTTGCCGAGGCGAACGCCGCCATTTCCGAAGCTGATTTGTCGTCCAAAGTTTCCATCGCCTATAAAGAAGTACAGGAAACCAAATACTGGCTGGACTTGCTGAAAGAAACCGGCTTTCTCGAACCGCATGAGCACAAGAGCCTTTACGCCGACGCGGATGAAATCGCCGCGATTCTGTTTGCCACGCTCAAGACTACACGGATAAAGGATAGAAAGGAAACCAGCCAATGAACGGGAATCGCCATCGCGCTTCTTCTGATCATTGGTCACTGTTCTCTGGAGGCTGCAATGAGCCCGATTGACAAACTGAAAGCCAAACTCGCCGAGCTCTTCCAGCTCGACCAGGCCGACCTGGACTTCGGCATCTACCGCATCATGAACGCCAAGCGGGACGAGATCACCCGTTTCCTGGAGCGCGACCTACTGCCGCAGGTCGAGGAGGCGTTCAAGCAGTACAAGTCTGCCGACAAGGCCGAAATCCAGAAGGAACTCGACAAGGTCGTCGAGGGCGTCAAGGCCGCCGGAATGGACCCGGAGCAAGCGCCCAAGGTCAGGGAACTGAAGGCGCGGCTCGCCGAGGAGGCCGTGGACGTGGCCGCGCTCCAGAACGAGGTCTTCTCCCATCTCTACGACTTCTTTGCCCGCTACTACGACGAGGGCGACTTCATCTCGCTCCGGCGCTACAAGGAAGGCGTCTACGCCATCCCCTACGAGGGCGAGGAGGTCAAGCTCCATTGGGCCAACCACGACCAGTACTACATCAAGACGGCCGAATACTTCCGCGACTACGCCTTCCGCCTGCCCGACGGGCGGCGCGTCCACTTCAAGATCGTCGAGGCCGACACCGAGAAGGACAACGTCAAGGCGTCCAACGGAAAGGATCGCCGGTTCATTTACAGGGATCTAACCACAGAGGGCGCAGAGAACGCAGAGGAATTTGTTTTTCGATTTGAATACAAGACCGACGAGGACACGCGCAAACAAGACGTGCTGAACGCCGATGCCATTGCCCGAATGCTTGCCGACCTTGAGAAGCTAGCTTCCGCCACCCATTCTTCTTCTCTGCGTTCCTCTGCGTCCTCTGCGGTGAAACGTCTTTCCGACAGGTGGCGGCGCGCCAACGGCGAGGTGTCCGAGAAAACAGTCCTGGAAAAACATCTCAACGACTACACCAAGCGGAACACCTTCGACTACTTCATCCACAAGGACCTTGGCCGGTTCCTGCGCCGGGAGCTTGATTTCTACATCAAGAACGAAGTGATGCACCTCGACGACGTGGAGAACGAGTCCGCCCCTCGCGTCGAGCAGTACCTTTCCAAAATCAAGGTCATCCGCAAGATCGCCCACAAAATCATAGACTTCCTGGCGCAGATCGAGGATTTCCAGAAGCGGCTCTGGCTCAAGAAGAAGTTCGTGGTCGAGACCAACTACTGCGTCACGCTCGACCGCGTGCCGGAGGAACTGTACCCGGAGATTGCCAAAAACGACGCCCAGCGCGAGGAATGGGTGAAGCTATTCGCCATTGACGAAATCAAGGCTGACCTTGCCGGGGCGGTCGCCTACTCGAAGCCGCTCACCGTGAATTTCTTGAAGGCCAATCCCCATCTCGTCATGGACACCAGGTTCTTCGACCAGAAGTTCAAAGACAGACTGCTGGCGGCGATTGTGGATGTGGAGCAAAATACAGATGGGCTTTTGGTCCAGGCGGACAACTTCCACGCGCTAAATCTAATGGCCACCGGGAACGCGAATGGGATTCAGTGCATACATATCGACCCGCCATACAACACACAAACCAGTGGCTTCCTTTACAAGAACAACTATCAGCATTCCAGTTGGTTGGCCATGATGGAGGCAAGGATTAACGCCTCCGTTCGGTTGCTTTCCAAGGACGGGGCGTACCAATGCCACATTGACGAGAACGAATACGAAGTCCTGCACCAACTCTTCGAGCGCACCAACGTGCCGAGTTCCGGGACGCTGGTGTGGGACAAGAAGAATCCGATGCTCGGCCGCAAGGGTGTTGCCACGCAGCACGAATATGTAATCTGGCGATCCTCTCACGACGGCCCGATCTATCGCAAGAACACGAACGTCCGCATGATTCTCGCAAAGGCCGAGGAAATCATCCGAAAGCATGGCGGCGTAACAGAGAAGGCGCGTCAGGAATATGCGAAATGGATAACCGCTTGCGAAGGATTGAGCGGCGGCGAGCGTGCCTATCATCTTCTCGATGACGACGGGCGCATCTACCAAAGCGTTGCAATGGGAGCCCCGGAACCCCGCACGGACCCCAAGTTTTTTGTCCCATTAGTGCATCCAGTCACAAAGAAAAAGTGTCCCGTGCCGCCTGGCGGATGGTCACGCGCGCCGGAGACGATACAAGAACTTATTGCCAAAGGAGAAATCATATTTGGCAAAGATGAAACTGTTCAACCGCGGCGCAAGGTGTATCTGACAGAGGACTCGCAGCGGCAACTGGCTTCAGTACTTCAAGAATCTGCGCGAGGAAAAGCAGATGTTGAGGCCCTTGGGCTGCAGTTTCCTTATTGCCATCCAGTCGCTCTATATGAAGAGTTGCTTGGAGCTGGATTGCCAGATCGAAACGACACCGTTCTGGACTACTTCGCCGGTTCCGGCACTACAGGCCATGCAGTCATCAACCTTAACCGCGAGGACGGCGGCAAGCGCAAGTACATCCTCGTGGAGATGGGCGACTACTTCGACACGGTCCTCAAGCCACGCATCCAGAAGGTCGTCTATTCGAAGGACTGGAAGGACGGGAAACCAGTGGTCAGTAAACAGTCAACAGTGAACAGTCAACAGAAGAATAATGGCGGTTCATTGGTCACTGGTCATTGTTCACCGTTCAATGGTATAAGCCACATGTTCAAGTACATTCGGCTGGAGTCCTACGAGGACGCGCTGGCGAACCTGCGGCTCAAGCGCACGCCGCAGCAGGAACTGGCCCTTCAGAAGTCGGACTCATTCCGTGAATCCTACATGCTCCGGTACATGCTTGATGTCGAGGCCAAGGGCAGCCCGTCGCTCCTCGACCTGGACCGCTTCGACGACCCCTTTTCGTACCAACTCCTCGTGGGCACAGGCTCCGTGGGAGAAACGAAGCCGGTCAATGTGGACCTGGTAGAGACCTTCAACTGGCTCCTCGGCCTGAAGGTGAATCACATGAATGCCTTTTACGATAAGGGCCAAGAGGCACCTTCTTTCCGCGTCGTCGAGGGGACCAATCCCAAGGGCGAGAAGGTGCTTGTCATCTGGCGCAAGGTCCGCGACCTCGCCGAGAAGGACCCAGGGAAGATAGAGAAGCAGCGCGAGAAGGCTAACGAGGCGCTGGAGGCATTCTTCAGGAAGCAGCAGTACAACACGATGGACATGGAGTTCGACGTCGTTTACGTGAACGGCGACAACAACCTCATGAACATCCCGATTGCCCCCGAGGGCGAGGGCCGCGAGCCGCGCTACAAGGTGCGTCTCATCGAGGAGGAGTTCAAGCGGCTCATGTTCGACGTGAAGGACGTTTAAGGAGGCGGCCATGGCAAGGCAAGCAGCCCCGGGCCGCCGGACGCGGGCGGCCAAACTGAAATTCGAGCACCGTCTGGTGCTCGTCAACTGGATGCTCGACCTTTTCGGCTCGGCCACCTTCGAGGACCTCGCCAAGAACATGCGGGACCCGGCCTTCGAGGGGTTCGGCGAGGACGGCGTCTCGAAGTTCCACCACTGTCTGAAACTGCTCTTCGACCGGCCGGAACTTCCGCATGACCTGCTCCTGGCCTACGACGGGAACATCGTCCGGCATTGGAAGGCGATCACCGCCAGGCGGAACGCCGACGGACAGATGCTCTATCCGAAATACTTCCAGTATCTTTGCCTGCTCTTCACCGAGATTTATCTCGACCGCTGGTTCCGCGACCCGGAGAAGCTCCTGGCGGACCTGAACGCCTACGCGGCCCGCTTCAACGCGGGCGAAACGCTCCAGCAGCGCGCCTGGGGCGAGCTTTTCGCGTCGGGCCTGCCGGAGGAGGCGCAAATCGCACCCTATACGGCGGACGACCTGAAGAAGCTGGCTTTCTGGAGCGCCACCGGCTCGGGCAAGACGCTCCTCATGCACATCAACATCCTCCAGTACCAGCACTATCTGAAGCTCCACGGCCGGGAGAACCATCTCAACCGGATCATCCTGCTCACGCCGAACGAGGGATTGAGTCTTCAGCACAGGGACGAGTTCTGGCTTTCCGGGATGGACGCCGACCTGTTCGACAAGGAGGCGGGGACGCTCTTCACTGGCAAAGCCGTTGAGATCATCGACATCAACAAACTAAGGGAAACGTCCGGCGAGAAGACCGTGGCCATAGACGCCTTCGAGGGCCGCAACCTGGTGCTGGTGGACGAGGGGCATCGCGGGACGAGCAGCGCGGAAGTCGGCCATTGGATGAAGATGCGGAGTCAACTCTGCGAGAAAGGTTTCTCCTTCGAGTATTCGGCGACCTTCGGCCAGGCCATGAAGGCGAGCGGGAACCGGGACCTGGAGCGCGAGTACGCCAAGTGCATCCTCTTCGACTACTCCTACAAGTACTTCTACGGGGATGGATACGGGAAGGAATACCGCATCCTGAACCTGGAGGACGACTCGAACGAAGAGCATCGCCGCCGGTATCTGACGGCGTGTCTCCTGGCTTTCTATCAGCAGCAGAAAATCTTTCTGGAAAAGAACGCGCAGATGCGCCGGTTCCTCATCGACAAGCCGCTGTGGATTTTCGTCGGCGGCAGCGTGACCAAGACGCCGAGCAAGAAGGACGTCTCCGACGTCGTGGACATCCTGCTGTTCCTGGCCCGGTTCGTGAAGAAGCGCGCCGAAAGCGCCCGCTACCTGGGGCAACTCCTCGGCGGCCGGTCCGGCCTGCACGACGCCCATGGCAACGAGCTTTTCGCGGGGGCGTTCACCTATCTCGGCCAGAAGGGACTGACGGGCGAGCAGGTCTTCGATGACGTTCTCCGGGTACTCTTCAACGCCGAGGTGCCTGCCGCGTTGCATGTCCGGCAGCTCAAGAGCGGCGGAGAGGCCGAGGGCGAAGTAGCCTTGCACATCGGCGAGGAGAATCCGCCGTTCGGCGTCATTAACGTGGGCGATCCGTCCGGCCTCTGCAGGCTGTGCGAGGAGCATCCCGACGACTTGGTCGTGTCGGACAGCGAGTTCGCGCAGTCCATCTTCCGAAGGGTGAACGCGGCCGATTCGGAGATCAACGTCCTTATCGGCTCGCGGAAGTTCTCCGAGGGCTGGTCGAGCTGGCGCGTGAGCACCATGGGACTGATGAACATCGGCAAGAAGGAAGGTTCGCAAATCATCCAGCTTTTCGGCCGCGGCGTCCGGCTCAAGGGGCTGGATTTCTGTCTCAAGCGCAGCCACCGCATCGTGGGCCTCCAGGCCCCCAAGGACATCGAACGTCTGGAGACGCTGAACGTATTCGGCATCCACGCGGATTACATGAAACAGTTCAAGGAGTACCTGGAAGACGAGGGTCTGCCGACCAACGAGAACCGGTTTGAGTTCGTCCTGCCGGTGGTCAAGAACCTCGGACAGAGGAAGCTGAAGACCATCCGCCTCAAGGAGGGCATCGACTTCAAGCGGCAAGCGCCGAGGCCAACGCTCCGCCCGCCGGACGAGGAGCTCCGCAAGAGCCGCATCGTGGTGGACTGGTATCCGAAGATTCAGGCAATGGCCAGCGTTCGCGGGCAAGCGCCTCTCCAAGCCGGCGCGCCCGAGGAGGGGCGCTTTTCGGAGGAGCACCTGGCGTTCATGGATACGGAGGCCATCTACTCCGAGCTGGAGCAGCTCAAGAACGAGCGCGCGTGGTGGAACCTGAATCTTCCGAAGGACGAGATCGGGCGTCTGCTGGCCGATTCGAGCTGGTACGTCCTTTATATTCCGCGCGAGGAGATGGAGTTCCGGTCGTTCGAGCAGGTGAGGAATTGGCAGGAGATCGCCGCCGCGCTCCTCTCCAAGTACTGCGACCGGTTCTACAAGGTCCGCAAAGCCGAATTCGAGAAGGACCACCTGGAATACCGCGACCTGACGGAGGATGACGGCAACTTCATCGCCGACTACCTGTTCCTCATCGACCAGTCCCGCAAGGACATCGTCGCCAAGCTGGAGGAAATCAAGAAGATCATCGAGAGCGGCCAATTGCGGAGCGTGGAGTTCCAAGGCATCACGTCGATCATGTTCGGCCAGCATCTCTACCAACCGCTGGTCTATGTGAATAACGACTTGGTCGAAGTGAAGCCCGTCCCTCTGAACGATGGCGAGAAGGACTTCGTTCTCGACCTTCAGAAATACTGCACGAAGAGCAAGGACTTCTTTAAGGGCAAGGAGCTGTATCTGCTTCGCAACATGACGCGTGGGCGCGGCATCGGGTTCTTCGAGGCGGGCAACTTCTACCCGGACTTCATCCTCTGGCTCCTCGCGGACGGACGGCAGTACATCAACTTCGTGGACCCAAAGGGCCTGCGGAACATTAAGGGCGAGGACGACCCGAAGATCGCCTTCTACAAGACGATCAAGACGGTCGAGGCCGACCTGCGGGCGCAAGCGCCGTCCGTCACGCTGAATTCATTCATCATCTCGAACACCCGCCTGCCGGAAGTGTCCTGGTGGGGCGGCGGGATGACGAAGAAGGACTTCGAGGATCGGCACGTGCTGTTTCAGCAGGAGGACCGGGACACCTACGTGGGCAAACTGTTGTCAATGGCGTTGAAGTGACACGAGAACTTTGATGAGTCATAAGATCTTGTGGCGAGCAGCTTTTTCTTCTTGACAACACGCCGTCGATGCGTAAACTAAACACTTGACACCAGGACAGAGCTTTCTTTCAGGCCGGTTGTAGACGAGGAGCGAACGTGCCAGGCAACAAGGAATTCGGAGAGCGGATACGGCAGCTGCGGGAGGCCAAGAAGAAGGCCGACCCGAAGTTCTCGCTCCGCCAGTTCGCGGCTGCCGTGGATGTGAGCGCCACCTACCTGAGCAAGGTCGAGACGGGGCAGTTCGCGCCACCGGCGGCGGAGACTATCAAGAAGATGGCGAAGCTGCTCGGTACGGACGCGGACGAGCTTCTGGCACTCGCGAAGAAAACGGACCCCGAACTCGGCAACATCATCCGGGAGCAGCCGAAGGCAATGGCCGACTTCCTGCGAACGGCGCGCGAGAAGGGCCTGACGGCGGAAGACATACAGAAGATCACGGAGAAAATCCGGCAGGGGAAAAAGCCCTGACGGAGGCCCAAGGGGCTGGACATGAAGGTAAAGTACATGAAGGTCGAGGACATCGAGGCGGCAGCGCTCTGCCTGCTGGCGGAGTACGGCCGCAAGTTCGGACCGGTGGAAAAGCCGCCGGTCCCGGTCGAAGAGATTCTCGAGTCGCACCTGGGACTCAACCTCGGCTTCGACGACCTTCCCAAGATGCTCAAAGCGCCGGACGTGCTTGGGGCGACTTGGGTCCGCGACCGGCGCGTGCTGATTGACCAGTCCCTCGACCCCAGCGTCCACACCGTGAAGGAAGGTCGCTACCGGTTCACGGTGGCTCACGAGGTCGGCCACTGGGAGCTTCACCGCCATCACTTCCTGGACAACCCGGCGCAGGCGTCCCTCTTCGAGACGACCCCCGAGCCGTCCATCGTCTGCCGGACAAGCTCGCGCAAAGACCCGATGGAGTGGCAGGCAGACGCCTTCTCCGGCTACCTGCTCATGCCCAAGGAGATGGTGTTTTCGGCGTGGAAGGAACGCAACGGGAGCCTCGACCACTATGTCGCCGAGAAGGAGATCGCCGGACTGTCGGCCCGGTGGGGATTGGCGGAAGACGAACGCCCTGCCGTGGACATCGCTCGGCGAATGGCCCTCGACTTCAAGGTGTCGGGGCAGGCCATGCAGATTCGCTTGATCGGGCTCGGGTTGATAAAGACCGAGGACCCCGGGCCCGGTCTGTTTTCAGGATAGCCTCGGTCATTGTCCGCCACGATGGCGGAAAAGGAGTTGAAATGGCAAGACGTGGACCAAGAACACATCACGTAGTTCCCAACCCGGACGGCGGGTGGGACATAAAACGCGGCGGTGCCGACCGCGCGAGCGAGCATCATGACCACAAGCAGGATGCCATCGTCGCGGCGCGCAAGATCAGCCGGAACCAGGGCACGGAGCTCCGCATTCACAACAAGGACGGGAAGATTTCCCAGTCCGACAGCCACGGGAAGGACCCGTGCCCGCCGAAGGGGTAGGCGTCTTTTTTTTGTGAAGGCAGCGTGTAGAGTTTAGTTGACGTGATACGTTTGGCTGCATCTACCATGGTGCGATTCGGGGGAGACGTTCTCCACCGGGCCCAGGGGGCTGGAGCCTGTGCACGTAACAGCGGAAAGGAACTACCGATGGTGAAAACGTTGGCGGTTGCGGCCGAACGGCGAACGCCCCCCGACAAGGAATTCTGGGCGAACGAGCTGGAGTTCGACTCCGGCCGGGCCGAACATGCCCTTGCGGAAGAGAACGCGTTGCACGGATGGATTGACGACCTGTCCGGCCAGCAGGTGCGGATGCTATGTCTCCTGCTCAACCTGAACCACGAAGACTCCATCCAGAAATTGCGGCCGTCACTCTACGAGAAGGCGAACGAACTGGCCCCCTTCTTCCTCGTGGAACAGTTCGGCCGGGGCAAGTCAGAGATTGCCGCTGTCGAGGTGGCGCGAGAGGCGCTTCCGGCGCGCCTCGTTGACCTTTGTGTTCGGAAGCGACGGGACGGCGGGGACGCGGCGGAAGGCGCGGCAGCCTCTGAGGAGAGATACGACAAGAACGCGATCCTCTTCGCCCTCTACGCAAAGTCCCCGAACCTGCTCAAGGAGGTCTTCCACTTTGACAAGGTCCACAAGAAGGGGTTCGCCAGCATGGTGCTGGCCGAGGCGGCGAAGCACCCGCCGAAGATCCTTTTCGAGAAGTTTCTGACGGAGGCGACGGTTCGGGAAGTCGTCCAGACATACTAGCAGTCACGCCGGGACGGCAGCGTCTCGGAACTCCAGGGCGTCTGGAAGCGCGAAGGGCGACATTACGTCTTCATCCGGCGCACGGAGCGGCCTGACCACATCCATGACGGACGGCATATTGTTCACGGCTACCGGGCCGAGTGGATCGTGCTCGACTTCTCCTCGGACGGAGGCCAAGTCAACATCGCCTCGCATAGCCTGGGTGAGCCCCGGGAAATGGCCGAGCGAATCGCGAGTGGATACTTCGGCCGCGAGTGCCGTTTCGTGAACGAAGAGAAGCGAACGGCCGCCAAAACCGTGCAGAAATTCGTCAAGGCGGTGCGAGCGGGCAGCAACGGCCTTGGCCTCGTGGAGGCATGCGTGGCGAATTCCCCGCTGCGTGGCGCGTCGAAACTACGCATATCGAACGAGACCACCAAGGCGCTCGGCGAGTCGCTCGACCACCTCGATTCGGCGGTGGGCGACCTGTTGGAGAACCTGACGGACATCGAGTGGATCAAGGTACTGTTCCGCAACAAGCGCGTCGGACTCCAGTTCGAGCCGGACAAGTCGGACGACGGCCAGTACATGGTCCGTTACACCGACCAGCGGCTGAACGCGTTCGAGCGGCGGCGGTTCGAGCAACAGATGAGGCGGGACCATGGCATCGCCATCCTCTCCACAGAAAAACGCTGACACGCCGACCGTCGAGGCGGTCGCCAAGCTGCTCCGCAGCGGCAGCCAGCACGATGCAGACCGGCCGGAGATCGCCCACGCAGTCCAGCATCTGCAGTCGCTTGGCCTCGTTGAGACCACCAGTGCTGAATACGTCCGATGCGCCGAGAGCCGGGACCGCGATTACCAGTACGTCCGGGACCGTTCCTGCCGGGGCCGCATCCGGCTGAATGACGCCCTGGACGAGGACGGCGACAGCTTCCACTGCCCTGAGTGCGGGCGCACGGTCTACCCCCGCCACAAGAGGCGATTCAAGATGCTGCAGGTGGATGTAAAGCCGGACAAGGTTGCCGCCTTCCTGGACGGCATCGTCGCGGCAAGCAACCTTCCCCGGAAACAGCTTCAGCCGTGGGTTTGGCGCGTGGACACGCCGCAGGGCGAGGCCAAGCTCGTTGTCGTGGACTACTGCGGTGGCCAGGAAGCGGCTTCCCGCGACTGGGCCTTGAACACCAGGGCCTGCTACATCGTGGTGGACGCGGCGAACTGCAAGAAGCGGTTTCTGCCGGAGAAATGGCTCGCCTGGGTCCGCCTGGCCGACATCGTTTGCAACCCCGACCTGTTGCCGAAACTCCTGTCCTCCGCCGCCGAGACAGTGCCTTCGCCGGAGGCGCGCGTCTCGGTGCCGGTCTATAGCGCGACCGTTCCGTCGGTCGTTATTACTCCGCCGCTGGATGGCAAGACTCCCCCGCCGAGAAAGCTCAAGAAGCGCGCAACGCGTGCGGCAGCCATTGACGCGATCAAGCGAGCATTGAGGGAGCACCTACGCTCGGCTCGGGACCATGCCTATTCCTCAAGTGACGCGGCACTGCTTCCCCGCCCCACCTTGCAGCAGTTGGCCGACCAGCTGAAAGTCCACATCTCCTCGGTCTCACGCGCGATCAACGATCCGTCGGATCGGGAAATCGCCATCCTCTGGGATGCGGCCAACGACATCGAGAAGGTCATGAAATTCAAGAGCTGACCTGCCTCTTGCAGTTGGCCTGATTTTCTGCAACTGCAAATCCACCGCCGATAATCCATAACTCATTCCCTGAAGGCAGGTTATGGCCTCTTCCCCATTCGGATTTCCTGTTTTCTGCAATTCCGCCGGAGGGTGTCGAGCGGCGCACGGTGCGCTGCTGACAACGGCACCTTTTCGGAGGATCGGCAATGCAGGAAGCACGGTGTAATCCGGCCAAGTCGTCCCTGTCCCCATCGAGGCTGCAACTCGTCGAGTTGATGCAGCGCGTCAACTTCGGACGGGTTGACGGCCTCGTGGGTCGCAACGGGGAACCCGTTCTCGACCCGCCGCCCCGCGTGGTCCGCGAGATCAAGTTCGGCGGCGACAACGGCCCGCACCCCAAGACGAGTTCCGAGGATTTCCTCCTGAAGTCGCAAGTGCGAGAACTCTTCGCACAGTTCGAGGAACTGGGGGACGGGACTATCCACTCCATCGAG
>CAYYEE010000037.1:0-17319 GCA_964470775.1 uncultured Planctomycetota bacterium
GCCAAACTCCAGGTAGTGTTTCAGAGATAGCAAAGCTATTTCTGAAACACTACACTACCCGCGTACGCGCCCTGTCAGCGTCACCCCCAGGAACACCGGCCCCAGGTTCGTCTGCGGCGCGCTTTCCTTCGCGCTGATCTCCACCACCGGCCGCGCCACGTGGTTGAGCCGCGCCTTGTCGTCGAGCGCCGCGCGGATCAGCTTCTCCGCCAGAGCCAGCGCCTCCTCGAACTTGAACAGCTTGTCGCTGCGCAGCCGCGACTGCACGTGGAACGCCCCGTCGGCCGCGGCCACGATCTCCACCTGCTCCGACAGCACCACGTCCGCGGCGATGGCGCCCACGGCATTGGCCACCTCGGCGTGATCGGGGATCACCACCTCCGTGCCCAGCGGCCCGGCCAGGCCGGGGAAGAACGCGTGCACCGGCGCGCCGATGGGCGCCAGCGGCCGGCCCAGGCTGGCGTGGATGCGCGGCCGGCCGTCCGGCTTGGCGAAGAGGCTGTCCACCACGAAGCGCGCGCTGCGCTCCTCCGGCGCCCAGCCCGCCTCGCCCGCCAGCGCCGCGCGCAGGGTCTCCGTCGCGATCCCCTTGCTGATCACCAGCCGCACGGCCCGGCCTATTTCTTCCACCGCCACCCCCAGCCACTCGCCTATCAACCCCAGCGCCAGCTTGGCGGCTGTCACGCTGAACCGCGTGTACTTGCCTTCGACATGCAGCAGGTCCGTGGGCGTCACGCCCGCGCGGAACACCGCGCCCGCCGTCTCCAGCCGCTCCAGCGGCAGCAGCGACGGCGACAGCGCGCCGGTGCGCCGCGCCATCTCGTCCAGCGGCAGCGGACCGTCCTTCAGAACGTCAAGAATCTCGCGCTCGAACTCGCTCGCGTCCAGGTCCGCCCCCGCGCCGGGGGCCACGAAGTCCGCCGGCTCCACGCCCGGCCACGCGCGCGGCTCCGACGCCGCCATGCGGCGCAGATGCTCCAACACCGAAGGCCACTGATCCGCCAGCATGGCCAGCGGCACGACCCGCCGCGGCCCCACGCTCAGCGACGGCCACGCCGCAAAGCGGATCTGGCTGTCGCAACCGAGCCCTGACGTGTGGATGCGCATGGCGCGCACGCAGGTCTGGAACCGGCCCACGCGCGCGCCCTCGGGGTCCAGGTCCGGCTCGCCGTTGCGCGCCACCGCCACGTCCAGCGTCGTCCCGCCCATGTCCGCCACCACAGCGTCCTTCAGCCCGCTCAACTCCAGCGCGCCGATCACGCTGGCCGCCGGACCGGACAAAATCTGCTCCACGGGCCGCGTTTCCGCGTAGGCGTCCAGCATCTGCGTGCCGTCGCCGCACATGACCATCAGCGGCGCCTGGGCCAGCCCCATCTCCGCCAGCGCGGCCTTCACCGACCGCGTCAGCGACTGGATCAGCGGCAGCAGGCGCGCGTTGAGCGCGGCCGTCACCGCGCGGCGATACAGGTCCAGACCGCGGCTCAGCTCGTGACCGCACACCACGGGCAGGCCCGTGGCTTCGCGCGCCGCCGCGGCCACCTCCGCCTCGTGGCGCGGGTCCACGATGGCCGCGTAGCCGCTGACCGCCAGCGCGCGGGCGCCCTCCGCCTTCAGTTCGCGCGCCGCCTCGGCCGCGGCCGCCAGGTCCAGCGGCGCCAGCTCCACGCCTTCCATGCTCATCCGCCCCGGCACAAGCCGCTTGCGGCCAAAGGGAAGGCGCTCCAGGTCCGCCGCGTCCACGCCCATCAGCAGCACGCCCACTTCCTGCCCCTTGCCCTCCACAATCGCGTTCGTCGCCAGCGTCGTCGAAAGCGCCACGCGCTCCACGCGCCGCAGCGACTCCTGGTCCAGCCCGGCCACGGACCGCTTCACGCCCTCGATCAGGTTCCCGTGCGTCGTGGGCGACTTGGACTTGCTCACCACCTTGCGGCTGGCGAAGTCGTAGATCACCGCGTCCGTGTATGTCCCGCCGGCGTCAATGCCCAGGCCCAGCCCGTGGCGCTTGGGCGCCGCGGCCGCGCCGCGCGGCTTGAAGCGCGCCAGCGCTTTGCGATACGCGGCGTCCAGGTCCTTGCCCGCGGCCAGCACCTCCACGCCCGGCGCCGGGGCGATGACCTCGCCGGGCCGCACCACCAGAATCTCCGGCCGCTCCCACCGTCCGTCCACCAGATCCTGAAACAGCTTTTCGTCCCCGTTGATCTCCTCGTAGCTCCACCCCAACTCCCGCGCCATATCCTGCGCCTGCTTCGCGTGGCTGCGCGTCTCCGGATCGTCGGGGAACAGGATCGCCGCGGCGCGGTCGTAGTTGCGCTTCCACGACTGCCGGAACTCCTCGATCCACGCCGCCGCCTCGTCCCCGTAGCGCTGGGCCAGGTCGCCCCCGCGCGGCCCGTAAAGCGACTGATTCCGCGGCGTGCCAAAGCCGCCCTTGCCGCGCGCGTAGACCCACCCGTGGCTGTAGTAGAACGTGCCCGGGTGGCGCATGAACTCTTCGCGATAGCGCCGCTGCGACCCCAGCAGGATCGCGGTGCAATCCTCGGCGCGGACAATCGCCAGCGGCGCCCGCCGCGCCACGATACGCGCCACCCCGCGCCCGCACAGGCCATAGCCGATCGCGATCGCGTCCGGCTTCAGCTCCTCCTCCATGCGGTCAATCGCGTCCTGCAAATCCGCGCGCAGCCGCGCAGGGTCCGCATGCAAACCCGCCGGCAACGTCACAACCGTCACCTCGTTCACGCTCTGCTTCGCGGCCAGGTCAAAACGCCACTCCAGCACGCCGCAGCAGATGACGCCGACGCGCCGGCGGGGAGGGGTGATAGAAGGGGAGTCGCTCACGGAAGGAGACCTCTAAGCGCCGGCCGCAAGGCCCTGCGCGGCCAGGCAGAAATGATAAACCATCATTTTCTCACACCGCTGCCGGACCGGCAACAGGAGGACCGGCCGCGCGCCCCAGGGACCGCCGGACAGGCCAGACGCGCGCGACACGTCCAACCTGTCCGGCAAGGAAGACCCGCTACTCGACCTTCACCCCGCAGAACCCGTACGGAATCATCTTCTCGATCACGATGGTGTTTCCCGCCACCTTGGCCGTGTGCGCGTTGCGGACCTTGAGCGCCTTGAGCTTGGCGCCGGGCTTGACGCCCAACTCGGCCAGGTCAATGGCCACTTCGCCGCTGACGGGGTTGTCGCTGATGTTCGCCACGATGATCACCGTGGCGCCGTCCTTGGCCTGATAGGCCAGCGGGCGCAGGCTGGCGTGACTGGGCTTGGCGAACGCGGTCTGCTGCACCGTAGGGTTGAACACGCGAACCGGGTCCGACCCCAGCGAGTTGATCATGTCCCACAGCGGCTTGGTGAAGGCCATGCACTTGGCGAAGTCCTTGCCCGGTTCGAGGAACGGGTGGTTGGCCCAGCCCAGGCCCGCGGCAAAGCCGGCGGCGCGCTGGCCGGAGAACATGGCCCGGTCCGGGCTGTTGCCCGCGATGAGGTGGACGCCCACGCACCCGCTGCCCGCGTAGCTGCTCGCGATATCCGGCGTGGAAATCAGCCCGGAGTGCAGCACCGAAAACTCGCCCGTCACCGCGCTGTCAAAGCATGCGTAGGACGAAATCGCCTGGATGGTGGAGTGGCCGATGAGCACGCCGTTCTCGCCCACGCGTTTGCGCAATGCGCGCGTGAACATGAAGTAGTTGTACACCGACGAGTGGCGCGGCGTGGTCTTGGCGAAGCCCATGGCGTAGGGCGAGGCCCAGTCCATGTAGACGCCGTCCCAGTCGCGCTTCAGGTATTTTTCGAAGTAGTCGGAGTACATGGCGTATTGCTCGATGCCGCGCATGTAAAGCAGCACGCGCATGCCCTTGGCGTGGGCGCGCCTGACGAACGCCTTCAGCCAAGCGGGCTTGTGCGGCTGATAGCTCGACATGGGTTCGCCGTTGCTGCCGCCGCAGCTCATCCAGAACTGGTGGATCAGCAGCACGTTGGCGCCCAGCGCCGCCGCTTTGTCAATCGCCTTGAGGGGCGGGTCTTCCTTGGCGATCTGCACGTCCTGGTAAAAGGTCTGGCGCATGGGCACGCTGCACCACGGCCAGTTGCGCAGGCCGTAGATGTAGGGATACATGACGTGGCACACGCGCGCGCCCAGGGCGTTGTTGCGCCGGACAGGGTCGGCCTTGGGGCCGGCCTCGGTGCGGCCGGAGCCGATGAACAGCGCCCACTTGTTCCGATAGAAGAACGGCGCCTCCAGCGTGTCGCGGCCTTTCTCGCACAGCTTCCATTTGTGGACCCACCGGCCGTTGCGCTCTTGGGACGTGGTGCTCGTGGGCGCCAGCATGCCGCCGCCGATGGACGTGTCGTCCTCGATGATCATCTCCACGCGGTTGCTGTAGCCGCGCGTGGAGCCCCATCCCAAATCTAGGCCGGTCATGGCCAGCAGGTGGTCCGCGTCAATCTTCTCCTTGCGGTCCATGGCCACGCGGATCGTGCCCAGCACGTGCGCCGTGGTCACGTCCTGCTTCAGGTACTGATGGCGGCTGACGATGTTGGAGCGCAAGTTGGCCGCCTTGTCCAGGTTCAGGTCAAACCCCATCTCGGCCGCGGATACCCGCGTCTTGCGTCCCGGCGCCACGGCCAGGCGGAACTCGCAGAAAATGACGCTCTCGCGGAAAACCTCGTACTGCTGTTCGAGCACGAAGTCCTTGCCCAGCTTCACCTGCGCCGAGAAGATGATGTAACCCGGCTCCTCATACTGCACGTCGAACGACGACGGGAAGTCGCTGACGCGGAGGAGGCCCGCCGGCGTCCGCAGCGTCAGGTTCGGCGCGGGACGGCCGGGCGAGACGAGCGCGTGGCGGAACTTGCCGTCCTTGATTGTCACGCCCGTGAGCTGGCCGCCCTTGGCCGCGTCCCACTCGTAGACCGCGTTGCCCGTCTCGATCATCATGCGCTTGCTGCTCTTCTCGACCTTGAACATTGCCTTTTCCTCCAGGGATTACTGGTTGATGAGCCGGACGGCCTGGGCGGGCGAAAGGGCGGCGCCGCCGGCGTGGCGTTGCAGCAACAGCAGCGCCTTCTCGCTCATGAAGCTCAACTCGCGCCGGCTGAACGACCACTTGCGGCCGCGCGGGAGGCGGCGTTTGACCGCTTCCAGCAAGCGGGGGAAATCCTCGTCCCGCTGAATGCGGTAGAAGTCCACGCCCGCGGCCTGGGCGTACTCCCAGTCCTTGTTCGAGTCGGCCACGAAGATGACGCGCTCATAACCCGCGCCGCGGATGCGCGCCAGGATCTGGCCCTTGTCGTCGCCGCCCTTGACGTTGCCGCCGAAGACACCCTTGAACAGCCCCGCGTCAAAGCGATGCCGGACAAGGTCCTTTTCCAGGATGTCCTGCGTCACGCCGGACGCGACGTAGAGGTCGTAGTCCCTGGCCAGGCTGCGCAGGGTCTTCTTGGCGCTGGGATAGGGAGTCCAGTACTTCTCGGCCGCGACGCTGTTCATGGCGGAGTAGAGTTCGTTGTAGCGGGCGCGGACGCGCTCGTAACATTGGCGGAAACGCTCGTCGAGCCCGAAGCCCTCAAACGACTCCGGCGCGTCGTAGCGGCGGTTGACCAGGGCGTTGACAATGGCCGCGAGCTGCTGGAACCTGGGCGCGCCGGGGTAGCGCATGTACGCGCGCCGCATCTGCCACACGTCGGCCTTCAGCCGGCCCGGCCGCAGAAAGCCCTCAAACCCGTTTTCCTGGCACGCCACCCACGTTGAGAACAGGATGTGAATGGCTTTGTCGTTGTTGAACTGGCCGCCGCGGATAAGCGTGCCGTCGAAGTCGAACGCAACCGCGGACGCGCGCGACCTGGCCGGCGTGGCCGTCGTCTGCTTTGACATGGGATGAGCTGTCCAGTAGCGAAAGGCTTTTCCACAGGCGCTGCTTGTCGCCGAGAGCGACAGTCTACCCGATTCGCCGGGCGGCCCGAAAGGGCGGGCGGCCTTGCGGTGTGGCGCCTCACTCGCGGGCGGAAGGGAAGCCCCGGGCATTTGCCCCCATGGCGGCTTTCAGCTTGTGGCAGATGTCCGTGTTGTCGTAGCAGCCGCCAAACATCTCGCCGCCCGCGCCCGTGGCGTAAACGGGCACGGGCGCGGCCGAATGGTTCAACGTCGTCCACGAAAGCCCGGCCCTGCGGCTGGCCATGCGCGCGCACGTCACCAGCAGGGGCTGACCCGAGCCGTAGGCCGCGCGGTGCGCCGTGCCGCCCTGTCGCCGGCCGGCCAGGCTCGACTCCCAAGCGGCCTGGAGCTCTTCCGTCTCCGCGGGGGTCAGCGTGTCAAAGCCGAAGAAGCCGCGCGCGGCAGGCAGCATCTCGTCAAACGACGCGTTGGCGGCCTTGAGATCATTGACCTTCGGGAGGAAGGCGGAGACGCTCCCTTTCTGGGCGTCGAGGCGCTGGGCCGAAGCCACGACGCTGGCGCCGCACAGGGCCAGGCCGCCTGTCTCATGGTCGCCAGTGACGACGATGAGCGTCTCGCCAGGGTGAGCGTCGAGGAACTTTTTGGCCACGGCCACGGCCAGGTCCAGCGCCAGCACGTCCTTGATCGCGGCGGCCGCGTCGTTGGCGTGGCACGCCTCGTCAATCCGCCCGCCTTCGACCATGAGGAAAAAGCCCTTTGGATTGTCGAGCAACGCGACGCCTTTGGCCGTGATCTCGGCCAGGGACATCTGAGCGTCGGAACGGTCCATGTCATAGGGCATGACGCCGTCTTCGGTTTTGAGATAGGCCTTGACGCCGGGCTTGAGGGCGGCGGCATCCTCGCGGGAGACGGCGATTTGGTAGCCGGCTTGGCGCATCTTCTCGATCGCGCAGGGCTGGTTGCCGTCCTTGCCCCTGGCGTCAACGACGCCGCCGCCGCCAAAGAAGTCCACCCCGCTGTCCGCCATCTGCAGAGCGATCGCATAGCCGTCCGCGCGCGAGGCGGCCCGCGCGTAGAACCCGGCGGGGGTGGCGTTGTTGAGGGTCACGGTGGTGACGAGGCCTGTTTTCATCCCCAGCGCGCGGGCCGCTTCACAAAGGTTCTGGGGCTTGCCGCCCTGAGCGTCGATTCCCAGCGCGCGGTTCTTGGTCTTGACGCCGCAGGCGAGGGCTGTCGCCGCCGCGGCCGAGTCCGTGATCCACGCGTCGGCGCTGTGCGTGGAGCACAGGCCCACGGTCTCGAAGCGCGTGAAGCAGAGACGGCCGATGGAAGGCGCGCCGCCGGCCTTCGAGCCCAGGTAGTACTCGGCCGCCGCCACTTGGGCGCCGGCCATGCCGTCGCCGATGAACAGGAAGACGTACTTGGCGGAGCGGCCATCGGCCGCGGCCCGCGCCCAACTGGACAGCATCACCGCCGTCAGAACAACGACCACGACCTTCAGCGCGAATCCACGTCGGAACATGAGAGTCCTCCTTTGACGTTATTCTATTCCGCGGCGGGCAAAGGGCGCCAGGGACACCAGCGGCCGCGGGACAAGCGGTCGAGCGAGCGCCGCCGCGGACGCGTCGCTCTTCCATTCTCGCCGCGGACGGTTTGGCGGCGATGAGGGCCAGGCGCCAGCTTGCCCTTGCGAGCGCCGCCGCTTACACTGTGGCGCCCTTGTCGAGAAAGCGGAGGCTGGCATGGCGCGACTGGAGGCGGTGATTCTCGATCTTGACGACACGCTGATGCCGGAGATGGCGGTGGAGGAGGAGACGTACCACGCGGTGGCGGCCCAGGCCGCGCGCCGCGGCGCGGACCCCGGGCGGTTCGTAGAGGCGCTCAAGGAGCGGGCGCAGGAGTTGTGGCGGGCGTTCGAGCCCGCGGAGTTCTGTCGCCTCATCGGCATGGGGTGGTTCGAGGGGCTAAGATCGTCCTTTGCGGCCGCGGACGCGCCAGCCGAGTATGAGGAGCGCATTAAGCCCCTGCGGCAGTGGGCGCCCGAGTACCGGCGCCTGGCTTGGTCCTCGGCGCTGGCGGAGGCGGGGGTTCGCGACGAGCGGCTGGCCGGGGAGCTGGGCCGCCTCTACGCCGTGGAGCGCGAGCGCCGCCACCGGCTGTTTGAGGAGACGGTTCCGGTTCTGCTGGGACTGAAGAAGCGCTTCCGCCTTGGCCTGCTGACCAACGGCGCCATCGACATCCAGCGCGCCAAGATCGCCGGCGGGGCCGTGGCGCCGTTCTTCGACGCCATCGTCATTACCGGCGAGTTGTGCGTGGGCAAACCCGACCCGCGGCCGTTCCACACCGCGCTCAGCCGCCTGGGCGTGGAGCCGGGCCGCGCGGCCATGGTGGGCAACAGCCTGACGCGCGACGTGGAGACCGCGCACAGGCTGGGCATGGCCGCGGTGTGGGTGGCCCACGACATGCCGGCCCATTCGCACGCGGCGCCCATCCGCATCATCCGCCGGCTGGCGCAACTGCCCGCGGCGCTGGACCGTTGACGGCCCGGCCTGGGCCGCGGGCTTTCAGTTCTCCGCGGACGCCAGCAAGAGCTCGCGGCCCGCACACGGCGTCGGCGAGGCCCCGGGCGGAGCCACCTTGTCCATCTGGCCCAGGAACCACTGTCCGTAGCGCTTGAGCAAGCCGCCTACGTCGTCGTCATCGCCCAAAGCCCCGCCATCGCCGCCGGGCGGGGCGCACGACAAGGGCAGGCCCAGGATGCGGCCGACGACCACGGCCGCCAGCCCCAACGGCCCGGCCCCGTCACAATGCAGCGCCGTGAATCCGCCCTCATAGAGCGCGTCGAGCATCTCCAGCAGAGGCGGCGGGGTGATCTGCCGCGCGCCGAGACTGCACACGCCCGCGGGCTGGAACACGCGGAACCCATGTCCGTCGCGGACGCCCGTCGCGCAGACCATGTGCGCCACCTCGGCCGATGGGCCGTACAGGCCGGCCACGGCCTGTTCCGTGGCCGCGAACGCGGCCGGGTTGTCCGCACCGGCCAGGCAGGCCACGCGTTCGGCCGCGGCCGGCGTGTGGCCCGCCAGGCTCTCCAGAGCCTCCAGCGCAAAACGCCGCTGGCTGGCGAACAGGTTGTACGCCACGAAGCACGGCGCCAGCAGCAGAAACAGCGCGCCCGCGGAGCCGATGGAGTGGAACAGGCTGAAGATGCTCGCCTCCGAGAAGCGCTGGGCCGCGTCCGCGCCCACGTGGCGCACCAGCTTGTCCGCGATTTCGCTGATAAACCGGAACGAAACGCGCTCCGTGTCCACGCCCGGGCTCATGCCGTCGCGCAGAATCTCGCCGATGCGCGGGTCCTCGCGCAGCAGGCGGCGCGCCTCATATTGCAGCAATTCGCCCAGGCCGGCCCCTTCGGCGGGCCGCCCGCGCCAGCCGCGGCGCTGGCTCCACGCGAAGTACAGCTTGGAGACAAGCCCGCGTTCCGCCTCGGGCTGGCTCAGAAAGCAGCGGTCCAGGAACAGGACGAGCGGATCGGCCTGGGCGTAGCGGCCCAGACCCAGCCGGCGGCGGTAGAACTGCCATGCGATGGCATAGAGGTTGTGGGCCGTGGTTCGGGGGGTGGCCTCGCGGCAGACGGCGCGGGCGCGGCCCGCGTCCACGGCCTCAAAGAGCTCGGCCGGGCTCTGCGCGCCCGCGGCGTGGACGAATCCGCGGCCGATGGTCAGCGAGCAGTGGTCGTCCGAACCGGCCACGAAGCGCTTCACCCACGGCTGCTCGCCTTGGGGTTCGAGGTTGTGCAGGCGGGCCAGCCGCTCCATGCCGCAGGGCGTCAGGTTCGACGCGATGCGCCGGATGGCGGTGTTGAGCAACGGGTTCTGGTCGCTGTTCAGCTCGAAACGCTTGAACAGCAGCAGCATC
This sequence comes from uncultured Planctomycetota bacterium, assembly GCA_964470775.1. GTDB lineage: Bacteria > Planctomycetota > Brocadiia > CAIUPP01 > CAYYEE01 > CAYYEE01. Next base: position 9,815 of record CAYYEE010000037.1, read on the forward strand.
TTCTCCACATGGTCCAGCGTCAGCCGGCCGTTGACCGGCGAGAGCGGATGGGCCACGGCGTGGAAGACGCGCTGCTCGCGGAGATAGCGGACCAGATCGTAGATGCTGGGCCGGACCGCTTGAATCTCCTCGTGCTGGCGCTCGGTGATGTCGTTGACCAGCACGTGGATTTTGCAGCCGTCCTCGGGGAAGTAGGTGGTCACTTCCTCGCTGATGAACGTCCGCGGCAGATGCGCGATGGCCAGCGCGCCGTCAATGGTGTTGTGGTCGGCGATGGTGACCCAGTTCATCCCGCGGTCGCGCGCGAGGCTGTAGATCCGCTCCGGCTCGGTGAAGGACTCCGGGCAGCCGATTTTCTGGAGGAACCAGATGGACGGCCGCTTGGAGTGGTTGGAGTGGACGTGCAGGTCGGTTTTCATGGCCGTTTGGCTCCCCCAAGCTGGCTTTCTCTCTTCTCAACTCCATCGTCTCACGGGGTTGTCAGAAGAGCGTGAGGAGAGCGTTACGGCGCGGTTGCCTCCGCAATCGCCGGATCCGCCTGATCTGCCCGGCCCGCCGCAGGCCGCGGACTCAGTCGTTGAACGTGGTGAAGGGCGGCTCTGGCTGGCTGGGCGCCGCGGCCGCGCATTCCTTGGCGAACGCCAGCGCGCGGACGAGCTGGGCCTCGGGGGCGTCGCGGAAGAACTCCTCCATCGAGACCCAACCCTTGAAGCCCACGACCTTGAGCGCGAAGAACACCTCGACGAAATCAATGAACCCGCACTCCAGCTCGGACGTGCGCGTCTCCCACGCCACGCGCTTCACCGGGCCGGGCATGAGGCTGCCGGCGGGGCGGACGAGCAGGTTCTTGGCGTGCACATAGGCCAGGTACGGCCCCAACAGCTCGGTGGAGTGGCGGGGCCGCAAAAAGCCCTCGCTCACGCCGTTGGCCGGGTCGTAGATGACGCCTACGGTGGCCGGGTCGAGCCCGTCCATGAGATAGCGGCACGCCGAGGCCGAGGCGCACAAACTGCCCCCGTGCATCTCGAGCACGTAGCGGATGCCCATCTGCCGCCCCAGCGGCTGCAACCGTTCCAGCCCTTCGCGGCTGCGTTTGAAGAGGGTCATGAATCCGTCGCGCTGATGGAGCGACTCCTCGAAATTGTAAGCCAGCCACGGATGGGCCACGCGCAACATGCCGCCGCCCACGGAGGCGACGAGGTCGCTGTACTTGCGCATGACGTCGTCTTTCCAGAGCTGGCCGGCGTTGATCCACGCCGCGACCTTCAGGCCCTCTCCTTCGGTGGCGGTTTTCATTTCCCTGAGCAGGCCGGCGTTGAGGCCGTCCTTGGGCAGGCCCCACTCGATGCCGTCAAACCCCAGCCTGGCGCAGAACTTCGCCGTGTCGGCGATGGACATGCCTTTGAGCGAGTTGGTGTTGACGGAATAAGAGTAGTCCGCCATGAGGGCTCCTTTCGAACAGTCAGTCAGATCAGCCGGGCTGTCAGATCAAACAGGATACACGCAACGGCGCCGCCAGGCTATCGCCGCTGCCCGCCGGGGAACTCTCCCACGATGGGATGGCCGCAGTTGGGGCAGCAGCCGTTGACGAGCGCGTTCTCGCGCACGGTGAAGCCGTAGCGCCGGATGAGGACCTTGGCGCAGTTGGGGCATAGGGTGTCTTCGCCGCCAGAGGTGGCGATGTTGCCGATGTACACGTTCTTGAGTCCTTCTTCGCGGGCGATGCGCGCGGCCATCTCCAGCGTGGACGCGGGCGTGGGACCGGGCCGCTCCATCTTGTAGTCCGGGTGATAGCGCGAAAAGTGGGTGGGTGTCTCCGCGCCCATTTCCTTGCGGATCCACTGGCACATGCGCCGGATCATGTCCGGGTCGTCGTTGCCGCCGGGGATGACGAGGTTTGTGATCTCGACGTGCACCTTCTCCTCGCGCAGAATCTTCAGCGCGTCGAGCACGGGCTGGAGCCGCGCGTTGCAGTACTCGCGATAGAAGTCCTCGCTGAAGCCCTTGAGGTCCACGTTCGCGGCGTCCATCACTTTGGCGAGCTCGCGCAGCGGCTTCTCGTTCATGTAGCCGCACGACACCAGCACGTTTTTGAGCCCCGCGGCCCGGGCCAGGCGCGCGGTCTCCAGCATGTATTCATAGTAGACCGACGGCTCCGTGTAGGTGTAGGCGATGGCGGGGATCAGGTTCTTGCGGGCCGCGTCCACGATCTGGGCGGGCATCAGCCGGCGGAAGGGCGTTTTTTCCGGGAAGGCTTGGCTGATGGACCAGTTCTGGCAGAAGCGGCAGCCCAGGTTGCAGCCGGCCGTGGCCAGCGAAAGGATCTGCCGGCCCGGGTAGAAGTGGAACAGCGGTTTCTTCTCCATGGGGTCCACGTGCAAGGCCACCACGGCGCCAAAGACCAGCGAGTAGAGCTTGCCGCCGTAGTTGGCGCGCACGCGGCACTGCCCGCGCTCGCCGTCGCGGAGCACGCAACGCGTGGGGCACAACACGCACCGGACCATGCCGTCCTCGCGCGGCTCCCAGTGCATGGCGTCGCGCAGCGTCAGGCCCGCCGCGGCGACTTGCTCGCGGGTGATGGGCGGCGCCAGGGCCGGCGACGGCGCGGGCGGCGGCGCGGGCGCGGGGTTTTCGGCGGGGGCGGGCTTGGCCGGGCCGGGGACCGGCGCGGGCGTCCGCGCGCCGCGCGCCAGCGACAGCAAGGCCAGGGCCATGCCCACGGTCACGAGCACGGCCAGCGCCACGCCGGCCGCGCGGGGATCATTGGCCGTTGTCGCGCGGTTCATGGAGTCTCTCCCATCTCGGCGCCCGGGCCGCGGCGCAGCCCGGACAGATGATCTCCTCGCCCGAAGGCCGGGGGCACCGGGCGCACCGGGCGTTGACGACTGGCCGCAGGAGCCGCAGCCGCGACATCACCTTGAGCGCGGCGCCCGCGGGGCAAAGGTAAAGGCACCAGAACCGGCGGAACACCACGCCGGCGGCCAGGCACAGGACGATCAGCCCCATCATCAGCGGGTTCTGGCGCGCCAGATCGGCCGCCGCGTCGAGGCTGGTGAGGCTGAACGTGGCGGCAAACGGCTCGACATGCGCGGCCGGCAGCCGACCCGTGACGGCGCAGGCCGCGCCCGCCACCCACAGCAGCCCTGCCGGCGCCCACCGCAGCCCGCGGTCCAGCGCCAGCGGCGGCCGCGCGCGCACGCGCAGCGGGAGCCAAAGCAGGTCTTGCAACATGCCGAACGGGCAGAACAGCCGGCAGAACACGCGTCCGAAGAGCACGGTGATGGCCAGAACCGCGGCCACGGTCCACGTCCAGGCCGGCGCGGCGCGCAGAGCCAGGCGCAGGACGTCGTCCACGCTGAAGAACCGCCGCAGCCAAAACCCCAGCCCCGCCACCACGACGAGCCCTAGAATCAATTCGGCGCGCTTGGAGGGCGCCAGGATCATCGCCGCGATCCCCGCGGCCAGAACCGCGAGATAGACCAGATCGCGCGAGGAGATCCACGGCGCCGATGTGGCGCCCGGCGCGGGGTTGGACGCGGCCGCCGCGGCCAGCACGGCCTCGTGGAACCCGCGCGCGCCCAGCCGCACCGCGTTGGCCACGGCCCGGCTCGTGAACGTGGCGCCCGTGACGGCGTCCTCTCCGCTTTCGGCGTGCGCGGCCGAGGCAGGACGTCCCTTGAAGCGGCTTAGGAAGTTGGGGTGGCTCGCCTTCCCCGCGAACTCGGGGGTCTCGTCGTTCGCCAGCATGACGACGCCGGTGATGCGGCCTTGCAAGTCCACGCCCACCACCACCGGCACGACGCCGCCGTATCCATGAGTCTGCTCGCGCTGGCCGGGATCGATGAAGTCCTGGCAGACGAAGGCATAGCCCATGAGCTTGCTCTGAGGCGGCGCGGACAGCGCCTTGTAGTGGGCCGAGGGTTCGGCCGCGAACTCAAAACGATCCGCGCCGGGGAAGGCCTGTCGGAGTTGCTCCTCCGCGGGTTTGGGCCAGGCCGCGGGCTGGCTGGCCGGGGCGCCGGGCGCGGCGATCGCGACGGGCTCGGCCGGCGGCGCAAAGGGGTGGGCCATGTCGCGGGCGGCCTGCAGCGCCATGCAGAACCCCACGATCAAGGCCAGCCCCGCGCCGGCGCGGCGCAGGCGGACTCGGTCCAGCCGCGCGGCCAGGCGGGGCAGCGCGGCCAGGGGGAGCATGAACACACTCGTGCCCACGAAAAAGGCCAGGAAGTAGAGCAGCCCGTTCAGCGCGCCGCCCATGCGCGCCGCGGCCGCGGCGGCCAGGTAGAAAGGCGGGCAGAAGGAGATGCCCGCCAGCATGCCCACCAGGAACGGTCCCCGCGACGAGGTCGTCAGCCGCATCGCCAGGCAGGGCTTGCGGGGCTCGTCCTCTGACGGCGGTCTCGACACGGCCAGGCCGTAGAAGACCAGGTAGAGCGCGGCCACGATCAGCGCGGCGCTGAGAGCCAGCCGCGCTTCGGAGGCCAGGACAAACTGGCCCAGCCGGCCCGCGATGAGGCCGGTGACGCCGTAGGACAGCAGGCGGCCGGCCAGGAAGGCGGCCACGGCTTTGGCGCCCGCGGTCCACGTGGCCTGGGCGCGCGACGCCACCAGCGGCAGCAGCGCCGGCCCGCAAAACGAAAGGCACACGGGCGCCGCGGCAAAGCCCAGCGCCATGGCGTCCATTAGAGCGTAAGGGTGGATCATCTCGGCGGCGTCAGCGCGGAGACTCCGCGCCCTCCAAAATCCCCTCGTTTGCTCCGCCGCGCCGCGCGGCCGCCACTACCAGCCCGGCCATGCAGCAGGCGGTGGCGCACAGACCGGCCATGGCCGGCGCGCCCAGCAGAGGCAGCAGCGCCGCGCCGCCCACGAATCCGCCTGCCGCGGGCCCGGCCAGGTCGGCCGCGAAGAGCCCGCCCGCCGATGCCCGGCCCGGCGCATGGCAAGCGGCCACGAACACGCGGGCCGTGGCAAGGCCGAACACGGCGTTAATCAGCGGCGGCGCCAGCATCCGGCCGGCCGTTCCGGCGCGCAGGGCCCATTCGAGCGCAGGCCACGCCGCCAGAGACACCGCCGCCATGGCCAGCAAGGGCGCAATCAACGCCCGGCGTCCGCTGGCCTCCCGGCCAGGCGGCCACGCCGCGCCGGCCATCAGGCCCAGCATGAAGCCCGCCACCAGCGCGCCGCTCATGACGTACAACTGGCCCGACGCGGCTTGAACCGCCAATATCAGTATAGCCGCCCACGCCATGTTCACAAAGCCGGACACCGCCACGGCGCCCAGCGCGGCCAGGGGCGCGGCCGCCGCGGCCGGCGCCAGCCGGACCGCGGCGAGAGCCACGATCAACGCCGCGCCCAGCGCCGCCAGGAGGTGGCCTGTCCGCAGCCGCAACAGCCACGGCGCTCCGCCGCCGCCCTCCAGCCGCGCCTCGCGCGCCAGACAGGCGTAGAGCGGCGCGGCAGGAAAGGAGGCCGTGCTGACCGGCACGCGTCCGGCCGCGTCCAGCGCGCGCCGGAGGTCCGCCGCGTGGAGCGACGTATCCAGCGACGCCAGGAACTCGGCGGGCATCTGGGGCGAGTCCACGCCCAGCGCCTTGCACCGCCGGGCCAGGTCGCGGCCCGAGGGCAACGGCTGGTCCGACGCGCACACCAGGTTGCCCGCGTACATGGAGGGAAAGACCTTAACGTGCGGGAACGCGGCGCCGGCGGCGCGGATGACCACGGCCAGATAGCGCGCCAGGCTGGGGTCTGTGAGGTTGCGCGAGGCGGGCAGGGCGAAGCTCAACACGCCTCCGGGCGCCAGCAGCTTGCGGAACTCGGCCATGGCTTCCAGCGTGAAGCATCGGCAAGCGCTCACGGTCTCCGGGGGGCCGCCGCCGAGCAGGATCAGGTCCCATGCCTCGTGCCCCGCCTGGCGCAGGCCCAGACGCAAGGCCTCGCTGGGCCTCAGCCCCTGGCCGTCCACCAGCGCCGCGCCCGCCTTCCATGCGCGGGCCGGCCCGCCCCTGCGCTCCCACGCCAGCAGCGCCGGGTCGGTGGCGATGAGGACGGGCGGGGCTGAGACGAAGCGCCGCAACGCGCCGGAGTAGCGCAGCGCGGGCCCGTCCAGCAGGGCCACGCGCCTTGGCAGGCCCTGGCGCGCCGCGCACAGCGCGGGCAGGCCGGCTCGTTCGGCCGCGGCGAACACGTCGTCGCTGTCATAGATGAGGCCGCCGCTGACGTAGAGGCGCTGCCACGCGCCGTCGCGGATGGCAAGCGCCTGGCCCGATTCCGTCTCCATGACGTCAGCGGCCGCGCGGCCAGCCGCCACGTCCTGAGCGGCCGGCAGGTCGGGGTAGCGCAGGCGCAGGGTCCAGTCGTCCACGACGCGGCCGCGGCTCGCGATCATTGCGAGGAGCGCGGCCGCCAGAAGCGCTGGGGCGACCGCGGCGGGCCGGCCTGGCCTGCGCGCGGCCAGGGGCGCCAGAACCATGCACACGGCGGCCAGCGCCCACAGCAGAGGCGTCACGCGCAGGCCGGCGAGCGCGGGCCATCGCGGCGCGGCCCACCACAGGAGCGCGGCCGCCACGCCGCCCGCGAACGCGCCGGCCGCGTCGAGCAGATACACCCGCCGCGTGTGATCGCGCGGCGGCGTCTCCGGGCAAGCGCCGCGCCGGGCGGCCACGGCCAGGGGGCACATGGCGCCGGCCACCAGCGCCGCGGGCGCCATGACCACGAGGGAGTAGAGGATGGTACGGCCCAGGCCCAGCGCGTCGCCGGGATGGGCAAACAGCAAGGCCCTGCCGCCGCGCAGCAGCAGAGGAAGCCCGGCCAGGCCCACGGCTCCAGCCGCCCAACCCACGGGCAGCAGCTTTGCCGCCACTCGTTCGGGGAAGAGGCCGCCGGCGGCCGCGCCCGCGGCCGAAAGCAGCAGCCACGCGGCCAGCGCCACGGCCATGCCCATTTCCTGGCCGCCGCTGTCGGCAAAGGCTTCGCGCAACGCGGTGACCTGGGCCAGCGCGCTCACCGCGCCCAGCGCGACCACGCTGGAGTCGAGGCGAAGCCGGAAAGGAAAGGACCCAAGAGACAAGCGCGGCCTCCCGCAAACACCGGCGCCCAGCGGACTCGCCCCCCCGACTCACCTGATCCGTTCGATCCGTCCGGCTTGTCCGACGGATCACGCCCAGCGCGCAACGCGAGCCGCCTACTGGGCCGGCGCTGGGGCCGGCTTCGCCTCTTCGTGGCCGCCGAAGACCTCCGCGTCAAAGACCTCGATCACGGTGTTGGGGTCTTTGTAGGCTTCGGGATCGAGCCCGGCTTTGTCGAAGCACAAGTGGCGCAGGAACTCTTCGAGCGACCAGCCCGTCTCGGTGGCCACCTGGGGCAGGAACACGCCGCTCTTCCATCCGCGCGACACAACCACGCCCTGCTTGCCGAGCTGGATGTCTTTCCACGACGCGATGCGCCGGCGCGGTGAAAGGATGGAGATCTCGATAGCCAGGTCCTTAAGGTCGGCGGGCGTGAGGCGG
>CAYYEE010000038.1:0-17290 GCA_964470775.1 uncultured Planctomycetota bacterium
CAGAATGCTCATGCCCTCGTGGCACACCCACCGCCCCGGCTCCAGATGCAGCCGGCAAGGCGCGTGCGGCGCCAGATGCGTCCTGACCGCGGCCGCGATGCGCCGGGCAAAGTCGCTCAGCGGCGCCGCCGCAAAGCGAAAATGGCCCAATGGCGGCCTTCCAGAGGCCAAAACGGCCTCGGCCAGCCGTCCTTCGGGCGTGGCCGTGGCGTGCAGCCACTCCCCCGCCGGCGGCCAGTAGCCGCCCCCCACGTCCACGAACTCCACCCGCGCCCGCAGCCCCGGCGCCATGCCCGCCAGCGCCTGGCCCAACCGCGCGATGAACCCCTCCTGCGCCGTCGCGTCCATGTTCCAGCTCGTGTGGAACTGCACGCCGCGCAGGTCCACGTTGGGCCGCTGCGCCGAGGCCGCGAAAAACGCCGGCATGTCGGCCAGGGGCAGGCCGAACTTCCGCCACAGGCCGCGCTCGTCCGTGGTCAGCCGCACTCCCGCGCGCGCCGTGACGCCCGCCGCCTCAGCCGCGGCCTGCAAGCGGTCCAGCTCGGCAAAGCTATCCATCAGCACCGTGACGCGGTCCACGTGGGCCGCGGCCAGCGCCAGCTCCGCGCCCGTCTTGGCCGGACCGCTGAACACGATGTCCCGCGCGCCCAGCCCCAACGCCATCTCCAGCTCCAGACCGCTCGACACGTCCAGCCCCAACCCCGCCTTCAGCATCGCCGCGGCCACTTCTGGGCAGTTGTTGCTCTTCACGGCGAAATAGGCCCGGCAATCGCTTGCTTCCGCGCGAAACGTGGCCAGGAACTCCCCGGCCCGGCGCAGGATCGCCTCCTCGTCCAACACGTAGAGCGGCGAACCGTGGCGCTTCGCCGTGGCCAGAAACTCGGGGCGCCGCTCGATCCACGACTGCACGTAACGCCGGACTTCGGCCTCATCGAGCCGAGGCGAGGGACGGCGAAGAATGTCGCCAGCAGCGGCAAGAATTTCGTCGCGGGTCGGCATGGGGATCCCCTGAACACAGGCAGGACGCAGTGGCATGGGAAATCTATCATGCGGCCGCGCAAGAGGCAAGGCGGCCCGCCCTCTCACCCGCGCCGTCCCCCGGGTCCATCCCGTCCATGCGCCGGGCGCCCCAGAACCCCCGCATTTGACGCCAGCCTTCCCCCCTGATAGCGTATGCCGGGGTGTCGCGGAGCCACGACCTGACGCTCGCGCGCGGAGCACCCATGAGCCTCGAACCCCTGGAACAACTGCTGCAAGACGCGGCGCGCGCCCTGACGCCCCGCCGCCTGGAGCGCATCCGCGCCGCCGCCGCGGCCCGCCTCGACGGCTTGGCCGTGGCCTTCGACAGCGTCCACGACCCCCACAACATCAGCGCCGCCCTGCGCTCCTGCGACGCCTTCGGCGTGCAACACATCCACCTCGCCGGCCCTTCGCGCGACGTGCTGCCCAATCGCGGCGTCACCAAGGGCTGCGAGCGGTGGCTGAGCTTCCATTGGCACGAGACCGCCGCCGAGTGCGTGGACGCGCTGCACGGCGCCGGCTATCGCGTGCTGCTGGCCATGCAAGGCGACAACTCCCTGGCGCTGCATGACGTGGACTTTGGCCAGCGGGTCGCGCTGGTCTTCGGCAACGAGCACTCCGGCGTGTCCGAGGAATTCCAGCGCCTGGCCGACGGCTGCTACCACATCCCCATGGCCGGCTTTGTCGAAAGCCTCAACGTGTCCGTGGCCGTGGCCGTGTCGCTGAACCACGCCGCCGCCGCCCGCCGCCGCGCCGTAGGCCGGTCCACCGACATGACGCCCGAGGCGAACCAGCGCCTCCTCTCCGCCTGGCTGCGCAGAGAACTCGACGCCCGCAAAGGCTGGCGCATAGACCAGCAAGCGTAGTCCCCCAGGGTCCCTTCCATCCTTGCTGACCTTGCCGCCCTTCCCCGCGCTGCCCCCTCGCGTTGACACGCGCCCCTCGGCGCCTTACACTCCCCCTATCGTTTCGCGCATTCCGGGATCGAGGCCTTCCATGCAGGAGCCGGTTGTCTTTGCGTCGCAGGGGCAGAAGATCTTCGGCATGATCCACACGCCGGAGGCCAAAGGGCCGGCGCCGGGCGTAGTCATGCTGCACGGCTTCACGGGCAACAAGATCGAGGCGCACTTCCTTTTCGTCAAAGCCGCCCGCGCTCTGGAAGCCGCGGGCATCGCCGCGTTGCGCTTCGATTTCCGCGGCTCGGGCGAAAGCGAGGGCGCCTTTCGCGACATGACCTTCTCCTCCGAGCTGGCCGACGCAACCGCGGCGCTCGACCTCCTGGCCGCGGACAAACGCGTGGACGCCGGCCGCCTCGGCGCCTTGGGCCTCAGCCTCGGCGGCGCGCTCACCGCGTGCCTGGCCGGCCAGGACGCCCGCGTCCGCAGCGTGGCCCTGTGGTCGGCCGTTTCGCGGCCCGCGGACCTTTGGGAAAACCCCAAACGCCAAGCCTGGGCCAAGTTGCTGCGCCGCCACGGCCATCTGGACATCGGCGCCTTGGACCTGGGCGCGGGCTTTCTGGAGGACTTGGCGCGCCACGACCCGCTGGAGGCGCTGCGCCGCAGCCGCGCCGCCGCGCTCATCGTCCACGGCGGCGCGGACACCGCCGTGGACGCGGCCTCGGCCGGCCTCTACGAGCAAGCCGCGTCGGGCCGCGCCGCGCCCGTGGAAAAGCGCATCCTCAAAGACGCGGACCACACCTTCTCGACGCTCGCCTGGGAGCGCCAGGTCATCGCGTGGACGACCGACTGGTTCAGAAAGACCTTGCAGCCATGATCGAGCAGGATTTCGAGTTTGAGGCGCTGCTGAAGCCAGAGGACGTGGCCCAGCATTTGCGCTCCATCGCCCAGGGCCTCGAAAAGCGCCGCATCCGCATCGAGCGCGGCGGCGAATCGCTGGAGCTGGACGTGCCCGAGAGCGTGGAGTTCCGCCTCACGGGCAAGTTCCGCGAAGATGAACAGCGCATCCGCGTGCAGTTCACGCTGCGCGGCGCCGAGCCCGCGGGCGCGCCCGAGTTGAGCATCCAGTAGGGGCTTGAACGGTGGAGGAGGAACTGCGCAACGGCTTGCGCTGGATGGGCCGCACCGTGGCCGGACGCGCGAGCGACGCGGCCCTGGCCTGCGCCACGGCCGACCGCGACCTCGCCTCCCGCGTCACGCGCGGCGACCCCCAAGTCAACCTGGCCCACGACCGCCTCCAAGACATCGCGTTCCAGATGCTCAAAGAAACGGAAATCGGTTCCCGCGAGCGGGCGTTCCTGCGCGCCGTGGTCTTCGTGGCGCAAAACCTGGAGCGCATCGGCGACTGCGCCGTCAGCATCGCCAAGCGCGTGCTGCGCGACGACTTCATCTTGCCCGGCGGCGAAGCGGCCGCGCTGCTCAAACAAAGCGCGCCCCTCATGCGCGAAGGCGTGACGCGCGCCTTGTCCGCGTTCCTCAGCCGCCGTCTGGACCGCGCCAAAGCCGCCATGGCCTTCGAAAGCCAGCTCGACACCGTGTTCCGCGCCGGCCTGGACGCGCTGGCCAGCGCCGGCGCCGGCCGCTCCGCCGCCGAGGTTGCCGGCCTCACGCTCGTCTTCAAGAGCATTGAGAAGGCCGGCGACCACATCCAGAACATCACGGAGCAGGCGCTCTACTTCATCACCGGCCAGCGCATCAAGTACCGCAGCCTGGCGCATCTGGAGGAGATGCTGGGCGCGCTGCGGGGCCGGGACAAGGCGTTCTCCTTCCAGAACCTCTTCGAAGGCCGCAGCGGCGCGCGCGTGGGCCAGGTGCGCGTGCGCGGCGGCGGCGAGCTGTTCTTCAAGCACGATGCTTCGGACAAGATCGCGCCCGAGGTGGAGAAGACCGAAATCTGGAACCAGTGGATTCCAGGCATCATCCCCGCCATCCAGGGCCGCAGCCGCCAGGCCGGCGAGGACTCGTTCGTGTCCGAGTTTCTCCAGGGCCGCATGGTCCGCGACATCTTTCTTGAACCGGACGAAGACACGGTGCGCGCCGCGTTGCGCAGCCTGTTCGACACGCTGGCCATCGTGTGGATGGACAGCGCGCGGCCCCAGCCGCCGGCCGTGGACTACGTCCGCCAGATCCGCGACCGGCTGGAAGACCTCTTCCGCCTGCACCCGCGCCTGCAAAAGGCGCGAGCGAGCACGGTGGAGGTGTGCGGCGCGCGGCTGATGGGTCTGGCCGATACGCTGGACATCATCGCCGCCCGCGAGGCCAGCCTGGCGCCGCCCGTGTCCGTGTGGATCCACGGCGACTTCAACGCGGACAACATCATCTACGACGCCGCGCGCGACCGGGTGCGCTTTGTAGACGTGCACCGCAGCGGATGGGGCGATTACCTCCAGGACGTCAGCGTCTTCCTGGTCAGCAACATCCGCAACCCCATGTTCACGCGCCACACCCTGTCGCGTCTGCGGGCCATCAACGCCAGCGTCATGGAGTTCGCCAGCCAGTTCGCCGGGCAGATCGGCGATACGCACGCGCCCACGCGCCTGCAACTCGCGCGCGGCCGCTCGCTCATCACCTCCGCCCGCCTTATCGCGGACAAGAGCTTCGCCGAGCGGCTGTTTTTCCAGGGCATGTACCTGCTCGATTGCGTGGCGGCGAAGCTGGCCCTGTAGCAACGTCCCCCTGGCGCGGCGGCAAATGACCCCCTTCTCGTCCAAGGATCTTCATGGCGCCCGCAACACGCATCAGGCTAAGACGATAGCGCCTGGATATCTCTCGTCAAGAAAGCAGCGGGTCGCGCGCCGTGCAAGACCGAGGCCTTGCCTCCTGCTCGCCCTTCGCCTTGTCCCATGCTGGCCAGTCTGATAAGCTGCTTCGACCGGAAAACAAGACCACCGCGCCATAGCGGCCCGTTGAAAAAGACACCGCGTCGGCGGGGACATGGCGCCTCAGCCCGCCAACGGCGGGATCGCAACGTGTCCCCGGAACAGACGCGACATTTTCAACAGGCTGATAGGCCCTGGAAAGGAACCTCTCATGGGCAAAGACTCTCGCTTCCTCGCTGGCTTCGACCTTGGCGGCACAAAGATGATGGCCGGTGTCCTGAACGACAAGATGGAGGTCCTGTCGCGCAGCAAAAAAAAGACCCGGGGCAAGAGCGAGGAAGGCGACACGTTCAAGCGCATCGCGGACTGCATCCGCGACGCCTGCAAGGAAGCGAACGTGGACCCCAAGGACCTGGCCGGCATCGGCGTGGGTTCGCCCGGCCCGCTCGACCCGGTGACGGGCGTGATCGGCGAGACGGTGAACCTGCCCACCGACCTGCGCGAGTTCCCGCTCAAGGCGCGGCTGGAAAAGGAGTTTGGCTGTCCGGCCGAGGTGGACAACGACGTGAACATGGGCACGCTGGGCGAGTTCGCCTTTGGCGCGGCGAAAAAGGGGCGCAACGTGCTGGGCGTCTTTCCCGGAACGGGCATCGGCGGCGGGCTGATTATCGAGGGCCAGTTGTTCCGCGGGTCCTCGGGCGCCGCGGGCGAGGTGGGCCACGTGGTGATGGACCCCGCCGGCCCCAGGTGCGGCTGCGGCAAGCGCGGCTGCCTGGAAGCCTACGCCAGCCGGCTGGCCATCGTGGCCAGGGCGCTGGTGCTGCTGTTGCGCGGCGAAGCGCCCGCGCTGGCCAAGGAAGTGGGCCTCAACCCCGGCGACATCAAGAGCAGCGCCCTGGCGCGCGCCATCGAGGGCGGCGACAAGCTGCTGGAAGAAGCCATCCGCGAAACCGCCTTCCGCGTGGACACGGTGATCGGCAGCCTCATCAACGTCATCAGCCCGGACACGGTGGTGCTCGGCGGCGGTCTCGTGGAAGCCATGCCCGCTCTATATGTCGAGGAAGTGACCGCCGGCGCCAAGAAGGCCGCGCTCGGCTTCCTCTTCAAAGACGTGCGCATCGTGACGGCCAAGCTGGGCGACGACGCCGTGATGATGGGCGCCGCAAGCCTCATCGCCACGGCCCTGGCGGCCAAGGAGAAGCCAAAGGACAAGTCATGAGCGAAGCCGCTCCGTCCAAACCCCCGCAAGTCGTGGCGGTCATTGACCTGGGCTCGAGCGCCATCCGCATGACCGTAGCCGAGGTCTCTTCACGCGGCGACATCCGGCCCCTGGAAAGCGTCATCAAGCCCGTCACCCTGGGCAAGGATGTGTTCTCCAACCGCCGCATCAGCCGCGCCGCCGCGCTGGAGACCATCCAGATCCTCCAGAGCTTCCAGCAGATCATGAAGCAGTACCAAGTGTCGCACTGCCGCGCCGTGGGCACCAGCGCCTTCCGCGAGGCCTACGACCCGGAGACCCTCCTCGACCGCATCTACATGCGCACCGGCATCGAGGTCGAGGTCATCGAGACCATCGAGGAGAACCGCCTGGTCTACGCGGCCGTGCGCCGCGCCATCGGCGACGTCCTGGCCGGCGAAGACACCTTCTTCATCGAGGTCGGCTCCGGCAACACCGACATCACCCTGCAGCGCAAGGGGCAGGTGACCCTGGCCCACTCGCTGCGCTCCGGCTCGCTGCGCCTCTTGCAGGAGCGCGGCGCCGGCACGCCAGGCCGGGACGTGGAAATCCGCGCCATGCGCGACCGCGTGGAAAGCGCGGCCGAAAGCCTGCTCCGCGAGTCGCCCATCGGCCACGTGGCCAACTTCGTGGCCATGGGATCCGAAGCGCGCCGCACGGCCCAGTACGCCGGCGAGAAGAAAGAGCGCTACGCCGTGTTAACGGTGAAGCAGTTCCGCTCCTTTCTGCGCGAAGTCGAGAAGACGCCCGAAGACCAGATCCCCGAAAAGTTTGGCATCCCCTACCCGGACGCCGAAACCCTGACGCCCGCGCTGCTCATCTACGAAAAGTTCATCGACATCACCACGCCCAACCGCATCCTGGCGCCCATGGTGAGCCTGCGCGACGGCCTGCTGCTCGACATCGCCATGATGCTCTCGGATAAGGAAGACAGCGACTTCAGCCGGCAGGTGGTGGCCAACGCCGAGCTGCTGGGCCAGCGCTGCCACTACGACGAAGACCACGCCAAGTGCGTCACCGAGCTGTCGCTGAAGCTGTTCGACCTGATGCAGCCGGAACACGGCCTGGGGCGCCGCGAGCGCGTGCTGCTCGAAGTGGCCGGCATCCTGCACGACATCGGCACGTTCCTCAGCGTCAACAGCCACCACAAGCATGGCCAGTACATCGCGGCCAATTCGGAAATCTTCGGCCTGCGCAAGAGCGACATGGCCATTGTCGGCAACGTCATCCGCTATCACCGCCGCAACCTCCCCGGCATGCAGCACCCAGAGTACGCGGCCCTCTCGCGCGCCGAGCGCGTCACCGTCTCCAAGCTCGCCGCGCTGCTGCGCGTGGCCGACGCCCTCGACCGCGGCCACCGCCAGATGGCCCGCCGCGCCAAGTTCCGCCGCGAAGGCGACCAGCTCACCATCACCCTGCCCGGCCAGATGGACATCTCGCTCGAGAGGGCCGGCATGCCCGAAAAGGCCAGCCTCTTCGAGAATATCTTTGGCATGACCGTGGCCGTGCGCGGAGGCGTCAGCCATGGCTCGTGAAACGCAGCCCCGCTTCTTCAACCGCGAGCTGAGCTGGCTCGAGTTCAACCACCGCGTTCTGGAAGAGGCGCTCGATCCCCAGGCGCCCACGCTCGAACGCCTCAAGTTCCTGGCCATCGTGTCCTCCAACCTGGACGAGTTTTTCGCCGTGCGCGTGGCCGCGCTCAAAAACCAGGAAGCCCTGGCGCCGGGCGCCGTGGACCCGGCCGGCCTCACCGCCACCGAACAGCTCGACGCCGTGCGCGCCAGGGTCCGCGCCATGACCGCCGCCCAGTACAAGTGCCTGCGCGATTCGCTGTGGCCCGCGCTGGAAGCCGCCGGCGTGCGCCAGAAGAAAATCGTGGAGCTGAACCGCGACCAGATCGCCTACCTGGATACGCACTTCGAGCGCGAGATTCTGCCCACGCTGACGCCCATGGCCGCCGACGGCGGACGCCCCTTCCCCACCCTGGGCGACGGAGAGCTCTGCCTGGCCGTCAGCCTCCGCTCGGCCGAGGGCGAGCCCCGCGCCGCGCTTGTGCCCCTGCCCAAGGTGCTGCCCCGCCTGGTCCGCATGCCCTCGCACGCGGGCATGGAGTTCGTCTTCATCGAAGACGCGGTGCGCCGGTTCCTGCCCAGGCTCTTCCAGGGCTTCGTGGTCCAGAAGTCCCTGCTCTTCCGCGCCATCCGCAACGCCGACCTGAACGTGGAGGAGGAGAAGGACGAGGACTTCGCGGAGTTGATGACCGAAGTCCTGCGCCAGCGCCGGCGCAGCTCCGTGGTGCGCCTGGAGGTGGAGGAAGACGCGCCGCCGGCGCTGCTCGCGTTCCTGCGCAAGAGCCTGGACGCGGCCGGCGAGGACATCTACGCCACCCCGAGCCCCCTGAACCTGAAGTCCCTTTTCGAGCTGGCGGGCATGGCCGGGCTGGACGCGCTGCGCGACCCGCCCTGGACGCCGCAGCCTCCGCCCGAGCTGCCCCCCGGCGAGAGCCTGTGGCAGATCCTGCGCGGCCGCGACATCCTGCTCCACCACCCCTACGACTCCTTCGACTCCGTGGTGCGGTTCGTCAGCGAAGCGGCCAGCGACCCCAGCGTGCTGGCCATCAAGCAGACGCTCTACCGATGCGGCGGCGGCAGCAAGATCGTCCGCGCCCTGGAACGCGCCGCCGAAAACGGCAAGCACGTGTGCGTGCTCGTTGAACTGAAGGCGCGCTTTGACGAAACGCGCAACATCGAGTGGGCCCGCCGCCTGGAGCGCGCGGGCGCGCACGTCATCTACGGCCTGGCCGGCCTCAAGACCCATGCCAAGGCCTGCCTGATCGTGCGGCGCGAGCCCGACGGCATCCGCCGCTACGTCCACCTCTCCACGGGCAACTACAACGAATCCACGGCCCGGCTCTACACCGACCTCGGCTTCATGACAGGCGACGACGCGTTCGGCGCCGACATCTCCGCCTTCTTCAACACCATCACCGGCTGCTCCATCCCCTCGCAGTGGCAGAAGATTGAAATGGCGCCCCTGGGCCTCAAGGCCCGCATCCTGCGCATGATCCAGCGCGAGGCCAGCCGCTCGTCGGCCAGCCAGCCCGGCCTCATCATGGCCAAGATGAACAGCCTGGTCGACCCGGACGTTATCAAGGCCCTCTACGCCGCGGCCAAGGCCGGCGTCAAAATCCGCCTCAACATCCGCGGCGTGTGCTGCCTCAACCCTGGCGGCCGGCGCCTGGATATCGAGGTCACCAGCATCGTGGGCCGCTTCCTGGAACACAGCCGCATCTTCTACTTCCGCAACGGCGGCGACGAAGAGGTCTATCTGTCCAGCGCGGACTGGATGCCGCGCAACCTCGACCGCCGCGTGGAGCTGATGTTCCCCATCGAGGCGCCGCCGCTCAAGGCGCGCGTCCTGCGAATCCTGGAAATGTGCTTCCAAGACAACGTCAAGGCGCGGCGGCTGCTGCCCTCCGGCCGCTATGAGCGCGTGCGGCCGCCCGAAGGCGCCGCCCCCTTCAGCGTGCAGCAGGCGCTCATGGACGAAGCCTTGGAGCGCTCGCTCAGCGCCGAACGCGCGGCCCGGGGGGAGTTCAAGCCGAGAACGCCGCAGAAGTAGGCCCGCGAGACAAACCCTGCAAGACGGCCCTCTGTGGCCAGCGTTGAGCGGCGCCTGGGAGGCTAACCATGTTCATTGACATTCACGGCCACGTCTACCGCCGACCCGGCGCGCCCCACGCTGGCCGCCAGTGGTTCTCCACGCCCGAGCAGCTCCTGGTCCGCTACAAGGAGCTCGACATTGACCAGGCCGTGCTCCTGCCCCTGGTGAACCCCGAGTACTACCTGCCCCAGTCGGTGGAGGAAATCCTCGACATCTGCGACGAGTTCCCCGGCCGCTTCATCCCCTTCTGCAACATCGACCCCCGCGCGTGGAACAACACGCCCACCTCGCCCCTGGACGAACTCTTCGCCTACTACAAGCAGCGCGGGTGCAAAGGCATCGGCGAGGTCATGCCCAACCTGTGGTTCTCGGACCCGCTGGTCCAGAACCTCTTCCGCCACGCGCAGGACGCGGGCTTTCCGCTCATCTTCGACATCACCACCCATGTCGGCCACGGTGTGTACGGCTTGGCCGACGAGCCCGGCCTGCCGCAACTGGAGATGTGCCTGCGCGCTTTCCCCAAGCTGAACATCCTCGGCCACGGCCCCGCCTTCTGGGCCGAGATCAGCCGCTTGGAGACGCCGGCCGACCGGCGCGGCTACCCCTCCTACCCCCTGCGCGGCGAGGGCGTCGTGCCC
This sequence comes from uncultured Planctomycetota bacterium, assembly GCA_964470775.1. Lineage (GTDB taxonomy): Bacteria > Planctomycetota > Brocadiia > CAIUPP01 > CAYYEE01 > CAYYEE01. The sequence goes on from CAYYEE010000038.1 coordinate 10,334, forward strand.
ACGCTGCTGCGGCGCTACCCGAACATGTGGGGCGACTTGTCCGCCGGCAGCGGCTACAACGCCCTGGCGCGCGACCCAGACTACGCGGTCAAGTTCCTCAACGAATTCCAGGACAAGCTGCTTTTCGGCACGGACATCTGCGCGCCGTGGCAGGAGGTGAAGCTGCCCGAGTTTCTGCGCGCGCTGCTGCGCGCCGGCAAGATCAGCGAAACGGTTTTCAAGAAGATCGCCCACGGCAACGCCATCCGCCTGCTGGGCCTGTGAACGAGGACCCATGATGGACGCGGACCGCCTGCTCAAGACGTTCCTGGACCTGTGCCGCATCCCCAGCCCCTCGCGCCACGAGCGCCAGGTGGCCGACTACACGCGCGCCGCCCTGGAAGCCGCGGGCATGAGCGTGGAAGAGGACGACGCGGACGCCGAAACCGGCGGCGATTGCGGCAACCTCATCGCCCGTTCGCCGGGCAAAGGCGAGCCGGTCCTCTTCACGGCGCACCTGGACACCGTGCCCGTGGCCGGCCCCATCGAGCCCGTCGTCGAGGGCGACTGGGTCCGCTCCTCAGGCCACACCATTCTGGGCGCGGACGACAAGTCGGCCGTGGCGTTGCTCATCGAGCTAGCGCGCGCGGCCCAGGCCCAGCCTGGACGCTTCCGGCCGCTGGAGCTGCTCTTCACCGTGTGCGAAGAGACCGGCCTCAACGGCGCCAAAGCCCTGGAACCAGGCCGGCTCAAGGCCAGGATGGGATTTGCCTTGGATGGGTCCGACCCGGACCGCGTGGTGCGCGCGTGGCCGGGCAAGGTCGTCTTCGACATCACCATCCACGGCCGCGGCGGCCACGCCACCAGCCCCGAGGACACCATCAACCCCATCCGCATCGGCGCGGACGCGGTCACGCGCATGGACCTGGGCCGGCTGGACACGGAAACGACGGCCAGCGTGGGCGTCTTCGAGTCCGGGTCCGCCGTGAACGTCGTGCCCGAGTCGGCGCGCCTGGCCTTGGAGGTGCGCAGCCACGACCCCGAAAAACTGCGCTTCTTCGCCGACCGCGCGCATCTGTGCGTGGACCAGGCCTGCCTGGCCGCGCGCCTGCTCACCAGCGAAGGCATTGTCCACGCCAGCTCCGATATCCGGCGCCACGTGGAGTACGAAGCCACCAGCGTCCCCGAGGACAGCCCGGTCGTGCGGCGCGCGCTGGAGGCCGTGCGCCTGGAAGGCCGGACGCCGCGGCTGGACAAGATGATGGGCGGCACGGACGCGCTGGTCCTGAATCAGTTGGGCGTGGCCTGCGTCTCGCTGGGCACAGGCGCCCGCGCCGGCCACACCCACCGCGAACACCTCGTCATTTCCGAACACCTTCGCAGCATGGCCCTGTGTCTGCGCCTGGCCAGCGCGTGACGGCCTCTTGCGGATGAAGGCGTACACATTTGCCGCCAGACAGCGGTGATTTCTCAGGAGACTCTCATGGCGCGCAACCTGAAGGCCGGTCCCGTGCCCCTGCTCGACGCCCACTGCGACAGCGTCATTCAGCGCTTCGTCCGCGGCGACCCCACGGACCTGGCCGTCGAGGACCCGGACAGCCACGTGGACCTGGCGCGCCTGCGCAAAGGCGGCGTGGCCGGCGCCTTCGTCATGGTGGGCGGCTATGAACTGGCCCAATCGTCCAAGCTCATCGCCGCCGTCCACGAAATGGCCGAGACGCGGCCTGACGATTTCGCCCTGTGCCGCACGCAGCGCGAACTGCGCGCCGCCTTTGCCGCGGGGCGCTTCGCCCTGGTTCCCACGCTGGAGAGCCTCGCCTTTCTGGCCGAAGACGCGCGCCATCTGCGCAACTGGCGCAAGCTGGGCGCCGTGCTCACCACCCTCACCCACGGCGAAGGCCTGACCAACCGGCCGGGCGCGCTGCAAGTGGACCCCAGCTTCTTCGGCTTCATCGCCGCGCAAGACCGCGCCGCCCTGTTACGCCAGTCCAAGGGCCTGACGCCCTTTGGCGCCGAAGCCCTGAAGCTGCTGGAGGAGCTGGACATGGCCCTGGACCTGGCCCACGCCAACGACCGGACGTTCTGGCAGGCGCTGGAGCGGTTCGAGGGTCGCGTGTGCTACACGCACGGCGCGTGCTATGCCCTTTCGACCCACGCGCGCAACCTGACGGACGAAATGATGAAGGCCCTGGCCGAGCGCGGCGGCGTCATGGGCATCTGCTTCCACCGCGACTTCGTGGACGAAAAGGCGCCGTCGCTGGCGCGCCTGGCGGACCATTTCCTCCACGCGCTGGAGATCATGGGCGAGGACGGCGTGGGCGTGGGCACGGACTTCGACGGCCTGGCCCTGCACAAGCCGCCCGTGATCGAGGACGCGGCCGGCGTGGCCAAGCTGTGGGAAGAGCTGTCCCGCCGGGGCGTCAGCCAGGCCGCGCAGGAGAAAATCGGCTGGAAGAACTTCCTGCGCATGATGCCGAAAGGATGAATCGAGGCCGCGCCAGACAGGTCCGGCTTGTCTGACAAGCCCGGCGCGTCCGGCGCGTCAGATACGCCCCAGAAACCGCAGCAGACCGTCAAGGATCGTCATGGGATGCGGCGGGCAGCCGGGGATGTAGAGGTCCACGGGCAGCAAGTCCGTGGCGCCGTTGTGGCACTCCGCGTGGCCGGCGTAGGGGCCGCCGCTGATCGCGCACGCGCCTACGGCGATGACCAGCCGCGGCGGTGGCACGGCCGCGTAGGTCTTGCGCAAGGCCAGCCGCATGTTCTCGCTCACCGGCCCGGTGATGAGCAGGCCGTCCGCGTGGCGCGGCGAGGCCACGAACTGAATGCCGAAGCGCGACAGGTCGAAGAACAGCGTGTTCAACACGTTGGTGTCCGCCTCGCACGCGTTGCAACCGCTGGCGCTCACTTGGCGCAACTTCAACGACCGGCCGAACAACCGGCGCATCTCGCCATCCAGCGCGCGGGCCAGGGGGTACTCGGCCGAGGCGACGAGAAAGTCGTCGCGGTGGCGCACGGCCAGGCGGTGGTCGCGCGTGAAGACGACCGCGCCCGTGGGGCACGCGCGCGCGCACTCGCCGCAAAACAGACACTTGCCCACGTCGAGCCGGAGGCCGGCCTCGCCGCGGGCCACCGCGGCCGTGGGGCAGACCTCGGCGCACGCCGCGCAGCCGGCCCGGCACTTGGCTGCGTCCAGCTCGGGCCGTCCCAGAAAGCGCTCGGGCAGCTTGGGCGGCTCCGCCGGGTAGCGGCTGGTGCGGTGTTTCTGCTGCAAGCGCGCAAAGAGTGGGTTGTGGATCACAGGTCGTGTCCGCAATAGGACAGGTTGAAGCTCTTGTTGCACAGAGGAAAGTCGCTGATCTCCTGGCCGCGCAACGAGAGGGCCAGGCCGAACCAGTTGTGGAAGGACGGGTCCACCACCTTGTAGCGCGCGAACCGGCCTTCGCCGTCGGTGAGCGCCACGTGGCACACCTCGCCGCGCCAGCCCTCCACCATGGCCGCGGCCAGCATATTCGGCCGCAGCGGGCCGGTGTCGCGGCGCAAAGGACCAGCGGGCAGGCGCGAGGACAGCTCGGTGATGAACCGCGCGGAACGCCGCATCTCAATCCACCGCACATACGCGCGCGCAAACACGTCGCCCGTGGCGGCCGACGCGGCCGGAATCTGCTCAAAGGCGAAGATGCCGGTCGGGAAGTCCTGGCGCACGTCGCGGTCCAATCCCGAGGCCCTGGCCGCCACGCCGACAAGGCCCGCGTCCAGCGCGTCCTGGCGGCTGACAACGCCGGTGGTCTCAAAGCGCGCCATGACCGACGGCGTGCTCCACAGCAGCTCCGCGGCCACGGTGACGTCCTTGACCGCCGCGGCCAGCCGCCGGCGCAGCTCCTCGGCCAGGGCGTCGTCGAGGTCGAACGCCACCCCGCCCGGCCGCACCAAGTTGCGTCCAAAGCGGTTGCCGCAAAGCAAGGCCGTCATGTTGAGGAAGTCGCCGCGGATGCGCCCGCAGAATGAGGACGTGGGCAGGAAGCCGACGTCATTGGCCAGCGCGCCCAGGTCGCCGGTGTGGTTGGCCAGCCGCTCCAGCTCCAGCGCCACGCCGCGCAACGCCATGGCCCGCGCCGGCGCGCGCTGGCCCGACAGCGCCTCCACAATCTGCGCGTAGGCTGTGGCGTGGGCCACGGTGGTGTCGCCGGCCAGCGTCTCCATATAATGGACCGAACGCGGCGACGGCCCGCCGGCCATGGCGCGCTCCACGCCGCGGTGCTGATAGCCCAGCGAAATCTCGAGGTGGAACACCTTTTCGCCGTGGCACTGGAAGCGGAAGTGGCCGGGCTCGATGATGCCCGCGTGCACAGGCCCGACCGCGACCTCGTGAATTTCGCCGCCTTCGACACGGTAGTAGTCGGTGACGCACGGCTCAATGGCGCCCTGGCGGCCCCAGGCGTCCTTGCCGGGCCGCCACGAGGGGTGAAAGCGGATGGGCTTGAGCCAGGGGTGGCCTTCGGGCTTGACGCCCCACTGCTCCGCGATCTCGCGCTCGAACCAATGGACCTGGGGGCAGGCGGGCGTGAGCGAGGGATAGCTGTCGCCCACGGTGGTGGAAAGCACGCTGAGACCGCCGACGCGCTCTTCGGCCAGCACGGCGTAAAGGCGCAACCCGCCGCCTTCGGGCGCGCCGAAGAGCGCGGCCACGCGGGCGCCGTCGTTCACGGCGCGCAGCAGCTCCAGCCGGAACCCGGCCCACGGCATGGAGGGGACGCGGGTGAGGGCAAGGGCTTCGCCGTTTCTCATGGCAGCCCTCCCAGCGCCGACGCCGCATGGCGCAGCGCCGCGGACAAAAACGGCGGCATGTACACGCCCAGCAGCAAGGCCACGCACAACAGCGCCGCGGCCGGCGCCACCGCAAGAACGTCCTCGCGCCGGCGCTCGATGGGCGCCGGGCCCTGGGCCATGCGCAGGGCCACGTTCAGGATGCCCACAAACGCCACGCCCAGGCTGGCCAGGAAGAGCGCGGCCGCCACGCCCTGCCCCTGGCCCAGCGCGGCCCTAAGAATGGTCAACTCGCTGGCGAACAGCCCGAACGGCGGCGACCCGCACAAAGCCAGAAAGCCCGCGATCCACAACGCGCCCGTCACCGGCAGCGCGCGCGCCACGCCGCGGACGTCGGCCGCGTTCTTGGCGCGATAGACGGCCAGGATGTTCCCGGCCAGGAAGAACATGGCGGCCTTGGCCGCGGAGTGGTTGACGGCGTGGAGCATGGCGCCATAGACGCCCGCTCCGCCCAGCCCCACGCCCAGCGCCAGCACGCCCATGTGCTCCACGCTGGAGTAGGCCAACATGCGTTTGTAGTCGCTCTGGAACGCGAGAAACGCCGCGGCCACGGCCATGGACAGCAGGCCGAACAGCGTCAGCAGGTCCTGGCCAAAGGCGGCCTGGCCCGCGGCGATGAGCGTCTGCTGGCCGCGCAAAATGCCCAGGAACGCGCAGTTGAGCAGCGCGCCCGACAGCAGCGCCGACACCAGCGACGGCGCCTCGCTGTGCGCGTCGGGCAGCCACGTGTGCAAGGGCGCCAGGCCCATCTTGGCGCCATAGCCCACCAGCAGCAGAACGAAGGCGGCCTTGAGCTGGGGCAGCTTCATGGCCGCGCCGCGCTGGGCCAGGCTGTCCAGCGACAGGTCCGCGCCTTCGCCCGCGGCCGCGGCGAGCAGGTAGTTGCCCAGCAGCGCCAACGCAATGCCCACGGAACACACCAGCAGGTATTTCCACGTGGCCTCCAGCGAGCGGTGGTGGCGGTGGAAGTAGATGAGCGGCGCGCTGGCCAGCGTGGTGCCCTCGGCCGCCACCCACAGCAGCCCCAGGTTGCGGCTGGCGCACACCAGGCTCATGGTGGCCAGGAAGAACAACATGCAGCCCGTGAAGCGCGCCTCGGGCGAGTTGGTGAAGAAAAAGCCTTCCTCTTCATCCGTGTGGCGCTGGCCGGATTCGCGGCGCAGGTAGTGGAGAGCGTAGAACGCCGCGGCCAGAAACAGGCCGCTGCACAAGGTGAGGAACAGCCGGCCCGGGCCGTCGAGCCCAAGCCACGCCCCCGGCGCCGGCGGCGCCGGCCGCGCCCACGCCCACGCCACCAGCGCGGCGTGCGCCACGGCCGCCAAGGCCAGCAAGGCCCGGCGCGGAGCGTCGCGACGGATGAGAAAGGCCGCCCCGCCGGCTGCGGCCGGCGCGGCCACCAACGCCAGCGTCTCCACGGTCACTCCTTGAGGCTCGACAACCGGTCCGCGTCGAGATGGTCGAACTCGCGGCCGATGTGGAACATGGCGATGCCCATGACGAACACCGCCGCGAACACGTCCAGCAGCACGCCGATCTCCAGCAGCGGCATGAAATGGGACTGCGCGGCGCCGAAGACATAGATGCCGTTTTCCAGCGCCAGATAGCCGATGACCTGCGAAAGGGCTTTGCGCCGGCTGATGATGAGGAACAGGCCCACGAAGATGGTGAAGAAGGCCACGGGCGCGACGCGGGGGTTGAAGCCCGGCCCGGCCGGCGACAGCCGCTCGCCCAGCCACAGCGACGCGCCCAGCAACGCCACCCCAACCAGCAGCGAGGTCGTGAAGCCCACGAACGGCTCCACCTCGCGAGGGACATTGGCCTGGCGCACCGCGCGCTCGAGCAGCCACGGGAAAACGAGCGCCTTGATGGCCGCCACCAGCGCGGCAAAGGCGATGACGCGCAGCGTGGGCCCGTGGCCCGGCGCCAGCAGCGGCAGCACGCTGACGAACGCGCCCTGGATGGCGAACGCGCGGATGCACGCGCGCAGCCGGCTGGAGCCCAGCAGCGTCAGGTTGGTCAGCACCACCGCGATCAGCACGTAGTCCACGGCGTCACCTCACCAGGAACATGGCCAGCGCGGCCAGCGCCGTGGCCGCGACCAGCAGCCGCGGCACGCGGATCAGCCGCAAGCGCGCCATGATGGACTCGACC
>CAYYEE010000039.1:0-17252 GCA_964470775.1 uncultured Planctomycetota bacterium
GGGGCTTGGGGTTTTGGGGCTTGGGAACGGCGGGGAACCACTGATCACCGCTTATCGGCGCTGATAAAACGGCTGACAGCGGGGACGGAGGGTTTGGGCGGCATTGGGTGAAGGGAACGAAAGAACGGCGGATGGAGGCGGGCGGGATGCCCGCGCTCCGGCGTGATGTGAAAGGCCGACAGGGCCAGCAGGGACGACGAGGACGCGGGCCATGGCGGCCTGCCAACGCATCCCCCCTACCAGGAGCCAAGACGTGACCCAGGACCGAACCGAACGCTCATTGGCGGAGCGTGTGCGCGCGGCGTGGCGCGCGTGGCGCGGACAGGCGCCGGCGATGTGGATTGCGGACCCGCCGATCTTGCCGCCCTCGGGCGCGGCGCCATGGAGCGACAATCCGGCGGAGCAGGTGAAGCACTTGAAGCACTGGGTCTACGCGGCGGTGCGGGCGATCCGCGACCGGGTGGCGTCGGCGCGGCCGAAGCTGTTGGCCCGCCAGGATGGGGCTTGGCGGCCGGTGGAGAGCCATCCTTTCCTGGACCTGATGGACCGCGTGAACCCGGTGCACACGCAGTGGGAGCTTTGGGCGGCGACGGCGGAGTTTTTGGAGCTGACGGGCAACGCGTACTGGTATGTGGCGCGCGACGGTCTGGGCGTGCCGCGCGAGATTTGGCCGCTGCACGCGCAGCGCGTGAAGGCGCTGCCGGACGCGCGGACGCTGGTGGCGGGTTACGAATACTCGCCCGCGCCGGGCAAGGTGGTGCGCTTTGACCGGGGCGAGGTGATCCACTTCCGCTATCCGAATCCGCACAGCTTGTATTACGGGTGGAGTCCGCTGCAGGCGGCGGCGGAGGCGGTGGACGCGCACGAGCAGATGCTGGCGGCGCAACTGCGGGCGTTTCAGCAGGGCGTGCAGCCGCCCAAGGTGGTGTTCACCACGCCGCAGGTCATTACGGACGAGGCGGTGTTGAAGCGGTTGCAGGACCGGCTGGAGACGCGGTACGCGGGGGTGGAGGCGTCGCAGCGGGTGCTGGTGGCGCATGGCGGGCTGAAGCCGGAGCGGTTGTGTTTGACGCCGCAGGAGATGGACTTTTTGGAGAGCGCGCGGGCGACGCGGGATCAAATCCTGGCGGTGTTCGGCGTGCCGGCGGCCATCGCGGGGCTGAGCGAGGACGTGAACCGTTCGAGCGCGGACGCGATGGAGCGCATCTTCGTGCGCAACACGATAGCGCCCAAGCTGGCGCTGATGGCGCAGGAGATTCAGCAGGACCTGCTGCCCTGTTACCCGGCGGAGCTGCGGTGCGAGTTCGACGTGAGCGTGCCGGAGGACCGGGCGCAGGCGCGGGCGGACGCGACGGCGGCGTTCGACCGGGGGGCGCTGTCGGTGGAGGAGCTGCGGGAGGCGCTGACGGGGAGGGCGGCGCGGAAGTGAGCGCGATGGGAGGGATGGGAGCGATGGGAGTCATGGGAGTGATGGGATGAGCCTGGATCAACTGGACCGGTGGTTTTTGTCGCTGGGGTGCGAACGGGCGGAGAAGCTGGCGGCGCCGCCGGAGCTGGCGGGGCGGCCGGGTTACTACTTGCCTGTGACCGGAGGCGCGCTGCCGGCGCCGAGGCACACGGGGAAGCTGGCCAAACGCGTGACGCTGACCACGCCGGCGCGCGACCGGCAAGGGGACGTGATCGTGCCCACGGGCGCCAGGCTGCGGTGGTTCCGCGCCAATCCGGTGGTGCTGTGGGCGCATCGGTGCGACCTGCCGCCGATCGGCCGCGTGGACCCGGATTCGCTGCGCGTTTCGGAGCAGGGCATCGAGGCGGACGTGCTCTTTGACGAGGGCAGCGTGGTGGGGCGCGAGGTGTACGGACTGTACGACCGCGGGGTGATGCGCGCGTGGAGCGTGGGGTTTATTCCGCTGAAGTGGAAGGTGATCGAGGATCCGGCGACGCATCGGGCGCAGGGCTACCGCGTGGAGGAGTGGGAGCTGCTGGAGCTCTCCGCCGTGCCCGTGCCCGCGAACCCGGAGGCGCTGACGCGCGAGACGCGGCGGTACGAACGCCAAGGCTGCGACCCGAGGCTGCTGCCCGTGGTCAAGGCGCTTCAGGCCGCGGCGGCGGCCTCGCCGGAGCGCCCCCTGTCCGCCGCCCAGGCCCAGCCGGGCCCGGCGCCCGCCCAGGGCGCGCCCCCGAGCCCGGCCCCGACGGGGGCATGTTGCGCAAGCCCGGCAACGGCGGGATCGCAACGTGTGCCCGGACCAGGCCCCGGAGACGAAGGGACAGGGGCCGCTCCGGCGGAGCTGCGGGCGGCGCTGGCGCGTTGTGAAAAGGACATCGCGGCGCTGCGCGAGCATTGCGCGCGCATGGAGCAGCGCCTTGAGACTCTGGCCCAGCCAGCCGCGGAGCCCCAGCAGCGGCCGGTGGGCCAGGGGCTGGGCTGGACGACCGAGCTTGCGGAGGCCGCGGCCAGCAAGATCGCCTCGGCCCTGCCCAGCGTCATCCGCGACCGCGTGTCGCGCGAGTTCCTCCGCCTTCGCGGCGGAGCAGCGCCGGCATGAGCCGGCAGGAGAACAACATGTCTGAAACCGAACGCATTCCAACCACGGCCGCGCCGGACGCGGGCGCCATCGCGGGCGCCGTGATGGAGCGCCTGGGCCCGGGCCTGGGCGCGCTGGTGACCGAGGCGGTGCAGGCCAAAGTGAAAGAGCTTGGGCTGGACCGCGTGGACCGCAAGGCGGGCGTGTTCCCGGGCGTGGAAGGCGCGGGCGTTGAGCAGCCCGACGGCCGCAAGCGGCTGGCCAGCTTTCTGCGGGCGGCCATCTTCGGGCCGGGCAACGGCGCCGAGGCCAAGGCTCTGGCCGAAAGCAGCAGCGCGGACGGCGGCTACCTCGTGCCCACGGACTTCCGGTCCGAGGTCATCCGCCGCACGAACGAGCTGTCCGTTCTGTATCCGCGCGCGTTCCGCTTCACGACGTCGCTGGCCAGCGTCAAGGCGCCTGCCCTGGCCGCGGACGTGGAGGTGTCGTGGGACGAGGCGGAGAACGAGAACCTGGACGAGACCACGCCGGTCTTTGGCCAGAAGAGCTTCACCATTCACCGCATGAACGCCATCACGCACTCGTCGCGCGAGCTGCTGGGCGACGCGTCGGTGAACCTGGTGGACCTGCTGGCGCAGCTTTTCGCCGAGGCCACCAGCCGCGAACGCGACAAGGTGATCTGCGCCGGCGACGGGGCCACGCAGCCGGAGGGCATCTTCAGCGCCACGGGCGTGGCGACGGTGTCGGCCATCGGCACGCTGACCTATGACAAGCTGTTGCAGCTTGACGAGGCCATCGCGGACCCGTACCGCGGCGAGGCGTCGCTGGTGTGGATCGGCAGCCAGGCCGTGCGCCGGGTGATTCGCGGCTTGTCCGACGAGAACAAGAGGCCGCTGCTCGAGCCCGCCTTGCAGCGCGGGGCGCCGATGACGTTGCTCGACCATCCGTTTCTGGTGAACAAGAACGTCCCGGCCGGCAGCCTGGCTCTGGGCGTGATGAGCAAGTACTGGATCGCCGACCGCGAGCAGATGGGCTTCGAGTCCACGACCACGGGCGGCGACGCGTTCCGCAAGCACCAGGTCGCGGTGAAGATCTGGGAGCGTTGGGACGGCAGGCTCGTGTTCACCACCGACTGCTGGGTCATCGGGACCGGCATCACGGTGTGACGCTGGCTTTGGGGGCGGGCGCAAGGCCCGCCCCCGGCGTTCTCTTCGCCGGACGGGCCGGACTTGCCGGATGGGGTCGGATAGATCGGACAGATTGGACGCGCAAGCGTTCTTCCCGTGAGGTCATGCCATGCCCGCCTCCCCTGAACTGTGGGTCGTGACGCCGACGTGCGGCCGGCCCGTTGAGCTGGACGCCACGCTGTCGGCGATCTTCGCGCAAGAACCCGGCGCCCGCGTGGTGGTGGTCAACGACGCGGCGGACGCGGCTTTGCGCGAGAAGGTCCGCGACGTGGCGAGCCGCCGCGGCGGCCAGGGCCGGGCTGTGGCGTATTTCGAAACGCCGGGCGGCGCGGGGGTGACGGCGGCGCGCATCCTAGGCAACTCGGCTGTTCCCGCGGACGCGGTTGTCGTGGAGGTGGACGACCACGACACGCCGGAGCCTGGCGCGCTGGCGGCGCTGGCCAGGGCGTTCGGCGATCCGGAGGTTCTGGCCGTGTACGGCGACCTCTACAAGGTTCGCGCGGACGGCGGCGTGATCGGCCGCGTGGACAAGGAGGACTACTGGCCCGGCCTGTTCGCGCAGCGCGGCAATCAAGCGTGGGGCATCCGCGCCTACCGCAAGCGGCTGCATGACGCCGTGGGCGGGCGCGATCCGCGATGGACGTGGGCTGGCGAGTACGGCCTGTTCTTGAAGTTCGAGCTCTACGCCGCGCGCAACGGCCTGAGCGGCGCCATTCGCCGCGTGCCGCTCGCTCTGTGCCGGTGGCCGTTGATCGGCTCCGGCGCGAGCGTGCGCTACAGCGCGGAGCAGGCGCAATGCGCCGACAACCTCGCCTGCCTGGCGCGCGCGGGCGCGCTTCTGCCCTCTCCCTCCCCCACCGGCGCAACCCAAGAGAAAGGCGCCCCGCCCCTTCCCGCGGCCGCGAGCAGCCCCCTCCCTGCTTGCGGCGCGCAGCGGGGCGCCTTCCCTTCCCGCCCTTGCGAGGTGTCGGTGGTTGTGCCGTGCTGGCGCAGCCAGGGGCGCGTGGGCGCTCTGGCGGCCAGCCTGGAACGCGACGGCTGCAAGGCGGATCGCGAGGTCATATGGGTTTTGGACGGCGAGCCGGAGACGGATTACCCGGCCCTGCCTGGCCGCGTTGTGGTTCGGCCGGAGCGCGGCGGGTTTGCGGCCGCGGTCAACACCGGGGCGGCGCAGGCCCGAGGGCGCTTCTTGTGCCTGCTCAACGCGGATACCGAGGTCCAGCCGGGGTGGCTCGACGCGCTGCTCGATGCGGCTCGATCGGACGGGTCCATTGGCGCGGCCGCGCCTGTGCTGCTCAACCCCAGCGGGGCGATCAACAGCGCGGGCAGCGAGTACAACCCGGACAACGGCTGCTTTCAGCATGTGGCCGAAGCGCCGGCCGGCGACGCGCTGAGCGACCGCGACATGGCCACGGCCGCGTGTCTGCTGATTCGGCGCTGGGTGTGGGACGCGGTGGGCGGGCTGGACGAGGCGTTCCGGCTGGGCTACTGGGAAGACACGGACCTTTGCATGAGGATCCGCCGCGCGGGACGGCGCATTGTGGTGGCGCCCGCCGCGCGGGTAACGCATCACGAGGGCCACACGGGCCTGGGCCAGGGCCATGAGTTCTACGGCCACAACCGCCAGCTCTTCCACGACCGCTGGGTCCGCACGGGCCAGGTTCAGCGTTTTGCGCGCGAGCGCGGTCTGAAGCCGCTGGGGCCGGTGTGCGTGTGCATGATTGCGCTCAACGAGGCGGAGTTCATCGGCGCGGCGATCGAGTCGGTCTATCCGCTCGCGGACCGCATCATCGTGGTGGAGGCGGGCAACGAGTTCGCGGCGTCGTTCGGCGCGTGCCGCGCCGACGGCACGAGCTGGGACCACACGCGCGACGTGGTGGAATCGGTGGCCGACCCGCGCGGCATCATCGAGATCCACACGCCGCCTGGCGGCCGGCCCTTCCGCGACAAGACGCAGGCTCGGCAGTTCTGTCTGGACATGGTGGAGCCGGGGGCGTGGGCGCTGGCCGTGGACGCGGACGAAGTGTTCTACGAAGACGGGCTGTGGCGGCTGGCGGCGCTGATGCAGGACCACGACTACGTGAGCGCGGACTGGCGCCTGTTCTGGCGCGATTTGGACACGATGGGCTGCGAGCGGTGGGACGGGTGGGGGCTGGACATGCGGTTCTTCCGCGCTCTGCCGGGCTGCCGCTATCGGACGCACCTCGAAGTGGTCAACGCGGATGGCGAGCCGATCAACCGCGGCCGCGATGCGCGTCGCGTTCACGAGCCGCGGCCTCTCGTGGCGCACTACGCGTGGGTGAAGCCGATCGAGAAGATCCGGGCCAAGGTGGAGTACTACCGGCGCCAGTGCCCCGGCCGCGTGGTGTTCGACGATTACGTGGAGCGCGTGTTCCTGGCTGATCTGGACACCGCCAACCGCCTGGGCACGCACCCCTTTGGCGGCGGCAAGTGCAAGGCGTGGAGCGGGCGGCATCCGGAGCCGGTGGAACGGCGTATGCGGCAGGGGATGTTCGGGTGGCTGGGGGCGAGGGGGCAGGCGTGATTTGGCCTGTCGGACAGGCCGGACTTGCCGGACACGGCAGACGCGTTGGACGGATCGGACGGGCCAGGGATTTGCTTGAGGGAGACCCCGATGCGCATCCTCATTTGCGTCGGCGGCGGCGTGGGCAACGTGGTGATGGCCACGCCCATGATCGCGGCGGTGGCGAGCCTGGGCCACACGGTGGACGTGCTGTGCCTGGGCCGGGCGTGCGCGTGGCGGTTGCTCGAGGGCTGGGACGCGGTGGATTGCGTTTTCGGCGCGGCGGACGAGGAGGAGATGCTGGACACGCGCTACGACGCGGTGACGTGGAACCCGTGGGGGCGGCCGCCGGAGGACGTGTGGGCCGGCGCGCGCATCGCGCCCGAGCCCGTGGACCTGCGGCGCCGCCACGAAACCGAGGCGTGCATGACGGTCGCGCGCAAGATGGGCTTTGCGGGCGCGACGCCGCCGCCGCACGTGGAGGCCACGCCGCGCCACAAGCTGGCGCAACGCCACGGACTGGCGGAGCCCTATGTGGCCGTGTGCCCCGGCATCGGCAGCTCGGGCCGGGGCTGGGAACGCAAGCTGTGGCCGCATTGGCCCGCCTTCATCGGCGCGCTGCTGAAACGCGGACTCCAGGTCGTTGCGCTCGGCGCGCCTCGCGACGGCGACCTTCGCCTCGGCCACGACCCGGAACAGCCGCCGCGGGGCCTGCGCGACCTGCGCGGCCTGACGTCTCTGCGCGACGCGGCCGGCGCGCTGCGCGACGCAAGCCGCGTGGTGGCCGTGGACAACGGCCTGGCCCACATCGCGGCGGCCATGAACGCCGACACGCATGTCCTTTTCGGCTTCACGTCCGAGATCAAGAACCGCCCTCTGGGCCCGCGCGTTACGATTCACTCCGCCCCCCTGCCCTGCCGTCCATGCCAGATGACGCCGCTGGAGAAGACGTGCCAAGAGGCGAGATGCATGGCGGCTATAGCGCCGGAAGCGGCGCTGGGGGCTTTGCCCGCTTGAGGGCGCGGCCAGGGCGCATGGGACCTATGGGACGCATGGGAATGTCAGTCATTCCTCAAGGAGACTTTGCCATGTCCATCGCCGCTTTTCTGCCTTTGCGCCATGCGGGCCGTCCGGCCTTTGCGTCTCAAGCGCGGCTGGCGATTCAGTGGGCCACGGCGTGCGACGCGGTGGGCAACGCGTTCGGCTATTCGCTGGGCAACCGGCTGGGCCGGCAGGCGGCGCTGGCCGCGGGCATCGAGGTGCGCGACGACGCGCCGATCGCGCTGCACCACTGCCCGCCTCACGCTTTCCGTCCCGTGGCGGGCAAGGTGAACGTGCTGTGGACGGCGTGGGAGTTCGGCCGTTTCACGCCGGCCGAGGTCGAGGGTCTGCGCCGGGCGCACGCGGTGTTTGTGACGGCGCGCTTTCTGGTGGAGCCGGTGGAGTCGCAGTCGGGCGCGCCGGCGTTCTACGTGCCGCAGGGCGTGCGCGCGTCCGTGTTTCCCTATGTGAAGCGCCGCGACCCGCGCGGCCGGGGCGGGCGGTTCCGCTTTCTGTGGGTGGGCGCGCCCAACGACCGCAAGGGCTGGCGCCACGCGCTGGCCGCGTGGCGGGCGTTCGTGGGCGACCCGGCGTGCGAGCTTGTGCTCAAGACCACGTTCGCGTCGGGACAGCTCGAGGGCGGGCTGTCCGCGGCGAATGTGACGGTGGACACGGCGCGGCGCAGCGACGAGGAGATGGCCGCGCTGTACGCGTCGGCGCACTGCTTCCTGCTGCCGAGCCTGGGCGAGGGCTTTGGCTTTACGCTGGGCGAGGCCATGGCCTCGGGCCTGCCGTGCGTGTACACGCCGGCGACGTCCATGAATGATCTTTGCCCGCCGGGCTGCGGCTATCCGCTGCGCTACGACATGGCGCCGTGCTTCGAGCTGAGCGACACGGACGGCGGACAGCAGACCATGACAGCGGCGTGGCCCGCGGTGGACAGCCTGGTCCAGAACATGCGCCGCGTGATGGACGACTACCCGGAGGCGTTGCGGCGCGGACGAGCCGCGGCGCGGTTCATTCGCCAGCGCTTTCTGTGGCGCCACTCGGGCGCGGCGCTGCGGCGGGCGCTGGCGCTGGTGCGCGACGCGGTGGCATGGGATGGGAAGAGGGGTTTTGGGGCTTGAGGTTTTGGGGCTTGGGGTTTTGGGGCTTGGGGTTTTGGGGGTTGGGGTTCTGGGGCTTGGGGTTCTGGGGCTTGGGAACGGCAGGACTTCAGCGCTTGGGCGCGACGGCTTGGCGGCAAGGCCCGCCCTTTTTGGGAGTGACGCTATGACCCGTTTCATCATCCGCCAAGGCGAGACGCAGCCGGCGCTGACGCACACGGTTCGGCGTGAAGGCGCCGTGGTTGACCTGTCCGGCGCCACGGTTGCGTTCAGCCTCTACCCCGAAGGCTCGGCGACGCCGGTCGTGGCGTCGGCCGCGGCCACGATCGCTTCCGCCGCGGAGGGCCGCGTGCGGTACGCATGGAGCGGCGAAGACACGGCCACGGCCGGCGCGTACATGGCGCAGTTCGAGATCACGCTGCCCGGGGGCGCCACGCTTGCGACGCCTGAGATCGGCGAACTGGCCGTCACCGTGGAGGAGGCGCCCGCGGGCGTGGAGGCGCCCCTGGCCACGCTGGCCGCGCTCAAGGCGCATCTGGGCCTTTCGGACACAAGCGCGGATTCGTTTCTGACGTCCGTGCTCGACCGCGTGTCCGCGGCCATCCGCCGGTTCCTGGGCCGCGACGTGACGCGCGCGGAGTATCTGCGCGAGCGCTGCGACGGCACGGGCGGGACGCGCTTGTGGCTGCGGCGCTTCCCCGTGGAGTCGGTCAGCCGCGTGGCCATCGGCGTGATCAACGCGCTCGATGTGAGATGCGACAGCGCGGGGTCGGCCGCGCGCATGGCGCTGGCGCAGGTCACGGCGCGGGCTTTGCGCCTGACGCTGATCGGCGGCGAAACGCCGGGGGTGTGGGAGATGGACCTGAGCGGCCACGCGACCATCAGCGGCCTGGCCGCCGCCGTGACGGCGCTGGGCCTGGGCTGGTCGGCGCAGGCTTCGGCGCGCGCGGCCGGACTGCCGGCCACGGAGCTGCTGGCCACGGGGTGCGGCCTCAACGCGCTCGACGCCACGGTCCACCTCACCGCGCCGGCCGAGCCGGTCCGCGACTTCATTCTCGAAGACGCGCAGGCGGGCGCGCTGTTCCGGCCGGCGGGCTTCCCGGCCGGGCGCGGCAACATCATCGTGGACTGCGTGGCCGGCTACGACCCCGTGCCCGGCGACATCGTGGACGCTTGCCTGAGCTGGGCGGCCAGCGTCTACAACCGCGCCAAGGAGGGGGCGGAGGGGTTCGCGTCCGAGAGCGTGGGCGGGTGGGAGCAGAAGTACCTTCACGACATGCCTGGCGCCGCGCGCGCGGCGCTGGAGCTGCGGCGGGAGACGCTGGCATGAGCCGCGAACGCAAGCTGAACCAGACCGTGCTGGTCTTTCGCGCGGCGCCGGCGCGGTCGAGCGCGGGCGTGGTGACGAGCGCAAGACCGTCCGCGGCCACGAGCTCGACGCGAGGCCGCCTGCTGGCGGGCAAAGGCGCCACGGCCCAGAGCGACCAAGGCGCGTTCTACGAAGCCACGGCTGAGCTGCTGCTGCCCGCGGACGCGGACGTGCGGCCGATGGCGGCTGGCGCGGCCGGCGGCCAGGGCGACTGGGTGAGCGTGGACGGCGCGGTCTACCGCGTGCTGTCGGTCCAAAGCCCGGCGGGCCGCGGGCGGTTCCTCAAGGCCCTGCTGGCGCGGGAGGCGTAGCCATGCGCGTGCGCTTCGGCGTCAAAACGAGAGGGCTCGACGCGGGCTCGCTGGCCCAGCGCGCCCGCCGCGCTCTGCTGGCCGCCGCGCGCGAACAAGCGCGGGCCGTGGCGGAGGACGCGCGCCAGCTTGCGCCGCGCGACACGGGCGAGCTGGCCGCGTCCGTGGCCAGCGCCGCGTCGGCGCGGGGCGGCGCGGTGACGGCGGAAGCGGGCAGCGACCTGCCTCAGGCGCGGTGGACCGAGGCGGGCAACACGCCCAACGCGGTTGCGCCTGGCGCGGGGCCGGTCATTGCGCCGCGGCGCGCCGGGGCGCTGCGGCTGGCCAGCGGCCAGGGGCCGCCGCGCTTTGCGGCGTGGGTCCGGCCCATCCGCGTGGGAAGCGTGGAGCAGCCTCGGCGCGCGTGGCCCGCGCTTGTCGCGCGCGGCCAGGCGGGCCAGCTCATGCCGTGGCTGCGCGTGGCGTTTCGGCGCAGGCTGGCCGCGATCAAGAGCGCGCTGGCCGGCGCCGTATCGGCCGCGCTGCGGCGGTAATCTCGCTAACGTCCCGTTGAAAAGGACACCGCGCCGGCGGGGACATGGGGCCTCGGCCCGCCCACGGCGGGATCGCAACGTGTCCCCGGAACAGACGCGACATCTTCAACAGGCTGCCAAGGAGCGACCATGACCTCGCATCACGATTCGTTCAAGAAGCGGCTGGCGGCCGCGCTGTCCGCGGACGCGGGGCTGACCGCGCTGCTGTCGTCGGCCTCGGCCATCTACTACCGCCGGCCGCCGGCCAGCGTGGCGTATCCGGCGCTGCTCTTTCACTACGACACCGAGTACCCGCGCCAGCCCGCGCCGGCCGGCGCGCGCGCGCTGCGCCTGGTCATCGAAGCGGCCGGGCCGGATCCCGAGGCGCTCGACCGCATCGAAGAGGCCCTGCGCGCGCTGCTGGACGCCAGCCACGACACGCTGTCCACCGCGTCGTGGCGATGCGCGCGGCTGCGCCTGCTCAAGTCGGAACAGTCGAGCCTGGGCCAGCGCGACCCGGCCACGGCCGGCCCGCTGCTGGTGACGGCCACGCATTGGGATGTCCTGCTGCTCGCGCGCTGAGCTTCGCTGTCTCCTCATTTTTACCGCTCTTGGAAAGGAGCCCGCTGTCATGCCTGGAACTTTCACGCACGCGAACATGAGAACCGGCCCGGCCGTGATCTACTTCGGCGGGGCCTGCCTTGGCGTCACGCTCGACGAGGTGGAGTGGACGCCGGAGACGCTGTCGCGCAGCCGCCACACCGCGCGCTACGGCGACGCCAGCGTGGATTTCATCCACACGGGCGAAAAGCATACGGTGAAGGCCACGCTGGCCGAGAACTCCATCGCGGTGCTGGCGGAGGTGCTGCCCGAAGGCGCCACGTCGGGCTCCACGCGCTACTTCGGCCGCGTGCCCGGCGGCAAGATGAGCGACCACGCCAAGGAGCTGCGCGTGCGGCCCGTGGACAGGGACGCGGCCGGCAGCGCGGACGAAGACCTTGTGATCTACAAAGCGGTGGTGACGTCGTGCGCGCCCGTGGGCTGGACCGTGGAGCGCGAGCGGGCGTTCCAGGTGACGTTCGAGTCCATCGTGGACGATACCAAGGCCGACGGCAAAAAGATCGGGTACATCCGCCTGGGCGCGTGAAAGCGCGAGCGCGGCCCTCCTCCCTGTCCGTCTGGCTTGCCGGACCTGTCCGACGCGTCCGGCGCTCTTTTCCAAGCGAGGTCTGCCATGCCAGCCGCCGAAGCCATTCTTCAGATCAGCAACCGGGCTTACCGCGTGAGCAAGCTTTCCACGCGCGGCTACTTTGCCGTGGCCGCGGCGCTGGCGGGCCGTCCTGGGCTGCGCGCCGCTCTTTGCGCGGCCACGAACGACCGCCAGGCCGCGGCCGCGCTGTTGACCTCGGGGCTCGTCGAGGTGGCGCTTCGCCACGCGGTGTCGCCGGCGCCGGACTTGGACGCGCTGGCGCCCGAGGACGCGCGGCGCCTGCTGCAAGCCGCTCTTGACGTGAACCCTTTGCCCGAGATCTTCGAGGAGCTGGACCGTTTTTTCGTCCTCCTTGCGCCAGCCGCCGGCCAAGCGCGCGCCGCGGCGCAAGGGACGGATGGGAACAGCTCCTCGACCTCTTCGCCCGCCACTACGGGTGGACCGAGCCGGCCGTCCTGAGGCTGCCGGTGGTGTCGCTGCTGCGGCTGGCGCGGCTGTTGCGGCGGCGCGAGATTCAAAACGCCATGGAGGCGCGCGCCGCGGCGGCGTGGCCATGGGCCAGCCCGGCCCGCCGCGCGGCGTGGCTGGCCGGCGCGCAGGAGAGCCTGGCGGGCCTGGCGCCGGCCATAGACACGCCCGACCGCCTCGTCAGCGACCCCGCGCTCAAACGCCACGTCCGCGCCCTTCAAGCCGGATTGCGCCGCGCCAAGGAGTAGCCCATGCCCAACGTCTGGACCTTTGCCGCCGGCGGCGTGACGGTGACGCTCGACGTGCCCGCGCGCATCGAGGTCTGGGAGAACAAGTCCCAGTCGCTCGACTTCACCGCCGCGGGCCAGCCCAGCGCCTTTGACCAGGCGCTTTCCACCTTTCGCGCGCGGCTGGCGTTTCGCGACGTCGACTCCGCCACGAAGGCCAGCCTGGCCGCGTTCTTCCACAACGGGCCGGCCGACACGCCTCCCGGCGTCAACGGCGTGATGGAGACCTTCACGCTGACCGACCACGCGGGCGGGTCGGTGACGGCGCGCTTCGCGGAGCCGCTGCTCAAGTTCCAAGCGGCTGGCCTGTCGAGCCGCTGGGACGTGGAGGTCGAGCTGGTCACGTCATCGCTGCTGGGGTTGTAGCAGGCGCCCCCTTTCCGCCGCTTCTGACCTGTCCGGCTCGTTGGACCCGCCGGACGTATCCGGCAGGCTCGCTCCCTCTCTTCCCCGAGGACCCCCATGAACTCCTCCGTCTTCCAAGAGCTGTCCGTCTCTTTTACCGGCGACACCACGGGACTGGCGGCGGCCGCCGCCGAAGCGGCGCGTTTGATGGACAGCGTGGCCGCGCAAGCCGGGCTGGCGCCGGAGGCGCCGGCTGCTCCGGCCGAGGGCGGCCTGGCCGACGCCGGCGCGGCCGCGTCCCTCAGCCCCGCCGGTCAAGACGCGGCGCCCGGCCTGAACGCCGCCGCGGAGGCGCTGCTGGGCGCGGCGCAGGCGCTCGGCGCCGCGGGCCTTTGCCTGTCCGCCGGCGCCGCCGAAGAGACGAGCGCGGACGCGGCCGCCGCGGCGCCGCTGCTGCCGGACGCGGACCGGATGGGCTTGTCGCTGGCGCCCGGCGCGCTGTGCGCCGGCGCGGACGCGGCGCCGGCCGGGCCCGCTTCGCCCGGCGCCATTCAGGCCAGCGTCACCAATAACATTACGCAAAACACCACGCTCAAGACGGACATCGAGGACCCGGAAAAGGCCGCGCTGAAGCTCATCGCGCCGCTCGACCGCCTCATTCAGGAACGCGCGGGACTGGGCTTTCTCGAGGCCGTGCGCCAGGTGTCGCTGTTGCTGGCCAGCCAGGGCGCGCGCTGAGCCCGCGCCCCTCCCCTTCTCCCACCCCCCCGTCCCGCCGGACCTGCCGCAGTTTTCCGACGCGCCCGGCTTGTCCATTTTCCCCCGGAGCTCCCATGCGAACCCTCTCTTTTGCGGCTCAAAGCCTGGCCGCCCAAGACCGCGCCACGGTCTTCCACGCCGTGAAGATCGAATGGGGCGGCGCCGCCGGGACGCTGTGGTACTCGTGCGCGGACCGCGTCGCGAGCGGCGTCGTCATGGCCGGCCGCGTGGCGTCGTGGGGCGAGGCCGTCAGCGAACTGGGCAAGACGTCGTCGTGGACCTTTGAGCTTACCGATCCCGGCGGCGAGGTCCGGGCCCTTGTGCGGGCGTCCGGGGCGCTGCGCGCGCGCGTTTCCCTGTTTTGCGCGTGGCCGGGCTCGTCCGTTGACGAATGGGTTCGGGTCTTTGGCGGGGCCTTGTGTCTGCCGCCGGCGTGGGACGGGGCCACGGGCCGGCTGCGGCTGATGGCGCAGGGGCTCGACGCCTGCTACAACGGCGACTTGCTGCTGAACGTCCAGCCCGGCGCGCTGCCGGGCGCCTCGGAGGACGCGGCGGGCAAGTGCCTGCCCATGGTCTACGGCTATGCCCAGGGCGTGGAGGCCGCGCCGGTCCAAGGCTTCGGCCCGGCCACGGTCCTGACCGCGCGCTTCGACTACGCGGACACGTCCTTCACCGTCAAGGACGCATCCGCCTTTCCGGCCTCCAGCGCCGCATCGCCCATTCGGGTGTGGGTGGGCGGCGAACTGGTGGAGGGCTATTTCACGGGCAATGTTTTCACGTGCGTCCAGCGGCCCATCGTGTTCGAGAACACCACGCTCCGCGCCGCGCCGGACCCGGACCGCGGCCTGCCGGGTTGCGCGCCCTTTGGCCCGTTCGACCGGTTCAAGGTCTTCACCGGCGCGCCCACGGGCTATCACGCGGGCGCGGCTCTGCGCTTGACCGTGCGCGCGTACCCGGACGCGGCCCCTATCGGCCCGGCGCAGCACCGCCGCATCCTGACCCACGAGCGCACGGGCGAAGGCGAGGGCATTGTCGTCGTCGAGCAGCCCTTCTCCGCGTCCGAGCCGTGGATGGAGTTCATCCCCTCCTACGTCACGCGAACCAGCTTCGCGTCGTGGCTGCCGCCGGAGGAGAACGCGGACGACATCTACGACTGCGCCATCACCTCGAGCCCTGAGAGCCACGACCGCGGCGACGCGGTGATCCTGGCCGCGGACGAGACCGTGTACGTGGTCAACGACCGGCCGTCGTCCAGCGTCGAGCGCGTGTACGCCGTGCCCGCCGGCGGCGGCCAGCCCTATCTGCTCCCCGCGGCCGCGTACAGCGTGAACCTCAACGACACGCGCTTCGCGGGGCTGGGACGCGGGGTGACCACGGTCGCTTTCCGCTGGCCGCCGCGGCTGCTCAGCACGCAGCTCGTGGGCAAGGCGCTGACGGACCAGGTCATCGCGGACGTGCGCGGCCCGGCCGATGGCGGCGGGCTTATCGAGAACCCGGCGCGGCTCATCGAGCACGTGGCGTTGAGCGGCGGCGTGGCCAGCGCGGACATTGACGCCGCGTCCGTGACCGCCGCGGCCGAAGCCCGCGACGCCCTGCGCGCGGCCTTTGCCGTCACGTCGCAGAAGACGCTCGCCGCCGCGCTCAACGAGATCGCGGCCCAGGCCGGCCTGGCCGTGGACTGGAGCGGCGGCAAGATGCGCCTCGTGGTCCGCCATCACGACCTGAGCGGCGCGCCGGCGGCGGCGCTGGACCTTTCGGACGCGCGCGCGGGCAGTCTGCGCCTCAGCTCCATCGACGCCAGAGACCTGGTCAACGAGGCCCGCGGCGCCTATCGCTTCCAGCGCTGGCAGAGCGGCGCGCTGGTGGCGGAGTCGCGCTTCGAGGTGGTCCGCGACGCGGCGCGCGTGGCCCAGGACGGCCTGCGCCGGCAGGAGACGGCCGCGTGGATCTTCGGCCACCGCAACCCGGTTCAGTGGATGCTGGCCTGGCGCGTGTACATGGCGCGCCACGTCCACGACGTCGTGTCCGCGCACGCTTTCCTTGGCGCCCTCGCCTTGGAGGTGGGCGACATCGCCGAGCTGGACCTGGGCCTGCTGCCTTCGGCCACGCGCGGCTGGGTGGCGGCCGTGCGCCACAGACCCGGCGCCGGATCGCGGCCCGCGGTCATCGGCGTGGAGATCGTGGCGCCGCGCGCCGCGTTCGACGACCCGAGCTTCCCCTGGCCTGATCCGTCCTACGAAGACCCCCTGCCCGCGTCGGAAGCGGAGACGGCGTTCGACCCGCCGCCGTCGTTGACATGGGAGCGCAACCAACCCTACCGTGAGCCTCCGGCCACGCCGGGCTCGACCCCCACTCCCACGCCAACAAGCACTCCCACCCCCACGGGCACGGGCGCGCCCACGCCAACCGGCACGGGGACCAGTACGCCCACGCCTACGGGCACTGGGACCAGCACGCCTACGCCCACGGGAACAGGCACGCCAACGCCCACGCCCACGGGCACGGGCACGCCTACGTCCACGCCCACGCCAACGCAGACTCCGACCCCAACGCCGACGCCAACGCCTACATCCACGCCAACGCCTACGCCGACCACGGGGCCAACACCAACGCCCGGCCCTTCGGGTTCTGGCTCAGCTACGCCAACGCCCGGACCTTCTACGCCCACGCCGTCGCCCGCGCCAACAGGCACGCCCACGCCCACGCCAACGGAAGTCCCGCCCACGCCCACGCCCATGCCTACGGGGTCCAGTTTTCCGACACCGACTCCCGCTCCTACTCAGGGACCGCCCACGCCCACGCCAACGCAGACTCCGACCCCAACGCCGACGCCAACGCCTACGTCCACGCCAACGCCTACGCCGACCACGGGTCCAACACCAACGCCCGGTCCTTCGGGTTCTGGCTCAGCTACGCCAACGCCCGGACCTTCTACGCCCACGCCGTCGCCCGCGCCAACAGGCACGCCCACGCCCACGCCAACGGAAGTCCCGCCCACGCCCACGCCCATGCCTACGGGGTCCAGTTTTCCGACACCGACTCCCGCTCCTACTCAGGGACCGCCCACGCCCACGCCCATGCCTACTGGGTCCAGCTTCCCAACGCCTACGCCTACGCCGACACCGACGCCCACGGGAACAGGCACGTCAACGCCAACGCCTGCCGGCACAGGCACGCCCACGCCAACGCCAACGCCCACGCCGTCCTGCTCCATCACCGAATCCACGGCGTTGCGCGTCACGGTTACGAAGGCGCCCGCGTGCAGTCCCATCGGCAACGGCTCCTACACCTGCAGCTATGTCGGGGACAACATGTACGGTGAAAGGGTGTATCGCTATGACAGCGGCGCTGGCTGGATCATCGTCGCCCTCGCCTATAGCGAGCAGGTCATGGCCGCTGGAGTGACGGACGAGTATGACGCCTGGCAATGGATTTGCCCACGGGTCGGCGGTTGCGTCGTGTATGACAAGTGCGATGGCCAGTCGCCCGGCTACATCACGATTACCGGCTGGGAGTGTGGGTCATGACAAACTTTCATTCGCCTTGTCTTGAACAGCGCCCCGATCTTGTCGAGTGGTTGCGGCCGCGTGATGGCAACGGCCGAT